>CAZTNL010000147.1:5984-7048 GCA_964614885.1 uncultured Calditrichaceae bacterium
TTCGCCAGATCGATGTCGCTGTTGATGCCTACCTTCACGTAGTTGCCGGTGAACCCCTGAAACAGGCCGCTTTCGTTGCGCTCCTCCATGAGGACGCGCACACGTTTGCCGAGTTGCTTTTCAAAAAAGCGTTCCTTTTTCTGAACCGACAGGCGGCGCAGGGTTTCGCTGCGCGCCTTCCGCGTTTTCGGGTCGACTTTGTTCGCCATCTTCACCGCCTGCGTGCCGCCGCGCTCCGAAAAGGAAAAGACGTGAAAATAGCTGAACGGAAGCTCCTCGAGCAATCGCCGCATGTTCCCGAAGCGCGCCTCATCCTCGCCCGGGAAACCGACCATGACGTCGGTGCCCAGACAGACATCGGGAACGCGCCTGAGCACATCTTCAAGAAATGCGACGTACTCTTTGACCGAATAGAGTCGCCGCATGTTCCGCAGAATCCCGTCGTCACCGTGCTGCAGAGGAATGTGCAAGTGACTGCACAGCTTCTCCGAGTCGGCCATGTGCTGCACCAGCGCATCCGGAATCGTCGTCGGCTCGATAGAACTGATTCGAATGCGCTCCAGACCGTCGATGCTTTCGAGCATCCTGATAACATCCAGCAGCTGTCGCTCCTCGAATTCGTACGTGCCGATGTTGACCCCGCTGAGAACAATTTCGCGGTGTCCTCGTTCCACCAGCGCGATGGCCTCGCGCTGAATATCCCAGAAAGCGCGACTGCGCGACCGGCCCCGGGCAAACGGGATAACGCAGAAGGTGCACATAAAGTCGCAGCCGTCCTGTAGTTTCAAATTGGCGCGGGTAGCGTTCTCGTAGTTTCCGACCGAACCGATCGTAAATGGGCCACGACCGATCTTGCCGGTTCGCACGAGCGGCGCCGGCAGCTTGTGGCCCACATCGATAAACTCTGAGACGCGCATCTTATCCTCGGTCCCGATGATCAGATCGATGCCTTCGATCTCCGCAAGCGCCTGCGCGCCCATCTGCGCGTAGCAGCCGACTACGGCCACAAAAGCGTCCGGCGATTTCCGCAGGACCTGTCGCACCAGTTGCCGGCACTTCGAATC
>CAZTNL010000148.1:0-7009 GCA_964614885.1 uncultured Calditrichaceae bacterium
ACGGACATTTTTTCCCGCCAGTTTTTCCAGTCGCGGTTTTCGATAGCAACGGCTATGGGACTGCCAAGGGTCTCGCCAAAACGCACCCCGGACAGAATCCGTGCCCGGTCCCGCTCGATTTTCATGCGGCCACCGCGGCCATGTCCCAGCTGGCGCCGGCGGAGGTCGACGGCAATCTCATCTTCGGAAATCGCGAGACCGGCAGGCATCCCTTCGAGAATGGCGGTCAGACATTGGCCATGCGATTCCCCGGCGGTGAGATATCTAATCTTTCTCATGATTTAGCAGCACCTGCTCCATTTTCTTTCGTACGGAATCATAGTCAAGAGGGAGTTCGCGTCCCGACCAGATGTCCAGGGAAGCGGCACCCTGAAATATGAGCATATCGAGACCATCGATGGTTTCGGCGCCGGCCGCCCGACACTGCCGCATAAAATGTGTCTCCAGCGGCCGGTAAACCAAATCGAACACCACCGTCTCGGTCATATCGCCGAACACATCGACCGGCGTGGCCGCCACATCCGGCCAGGTACCGAGAGGCGTGCATTGAATCAATAGCGTCCCCTTCCTCACACGGCCAAGAACATCATCCGGACTCAAATTGCAAGCCGAACAACTCGCGCCAGGCGCAACCGCGCTCATATCTGCGACGATTTTCCCCGCAGTTGCCAGTGTCCGATTGGCGACCACCACGTCCTTCGAGCCGGCGACAAGAACGGCGAAAACCGCCGCCCTGGCTGCCCCGCCTCCGCCGAGCACGATGACGTTCCGGTCAGAGACATCTACTTCCCGGAGCGCCAGCGTCTTTATTATTCCGTCGACGTCTGTGTTGTACCCAGACAAACCGCCTTCCTCGCAGGATACAGTATTCACCGCGCCCACCCGCCGGGCCTCCTTGCTCAGGCGCTCTAAGTGTGGAATGATCCGGCTTTTGAAGGGGATTGTCACATTAAATCCCCGCAGACCGGCTTCCTGTAAGCGGCCGAGACGCGTTGCCAGACCGTCCGGCGGTGTATCGTATTTCAAATACTCGCCGGCCAGACCGGCGGCGTCAAGAAGGTATGAGTGCAACTCGGGCGAAACACTGTGTCCGAGCGGCTGGCCGATGATTCCGAGTTTCACCCTGTGGCGCCTCCGCTGGTGAGCGCCTCCAGGGTCGAAAAAAAGTCTGTATAGCTCGTATCGACACATTCGCTGCCCTTTAGCCGCGTCTCGCCGTCGGCAACCAGCCCTGCGACTGCAAAAGCCATGGCGATCCGGTGGTCACCGAAACATTCGATCTCTGCCCCGTGCAGCTGTGTCGGGCCTTCAATGACGAGGCCATCCCGCTTTTCCTCGACTCTGGCGCCCATTCTGTCGAGGTTGAACTTCAAACTCCGGAGGCGATCTGACTCCTTGTGCCTGAGTTCACCGGCGTCGATGATGCGGGTGGTTCCGTGCGCCTGCGTGGCGAGAATGGCCATGATAGGTATTTCATCTATGACCTGGGGAATGGTGGAGCCACCGATGGTTACAGGCGCGCAGGACGAATTTCGAACAAAGAGATCAGCCACCATCTCGTTGTCGACATTGCGCACGTTCATGATATCAAGTTGAGCTCCGACATCGCTAATCAGGGACAGGAACGCATTTCGGGTCGGGTTCACACCGATATTCTTGATCAACAGTCCCGACTCCCGCACCAACATTGCCGCTGCGATGAAATAAGCCGCAGACGAGAGGTCACCCGGAACGAAGATATTTTGCGCGCGTAGCCGGGCGCCACCTTCGACGGAAACCGACAGTCCTTGCCGTTGCACGGTTGCTCCGAACTGAGCGAGCATCAGCTCGGTGTGATCCCGGGTGGGGGCCGGTTGCGCCACCGAAGTTTTGCCATCTGCATATAAGCCCGCCAGGAGCACGCACGATTTTACCTGCGCGCTCGCCACCGGAAGCTGATAGTCGATCGCGCGCAGGCCGCCTCCGGAAATGGTCAGCGGCGCAAACTCATCGCGAACGCCGCTGACTTCCGCTCCCATGCGCCGGAGCGGTTCGATGATACGGGCCATCGGGCGTTGCTTGATGGAATCGTCGCCGGTGATTCTGCTCAGAAAGGGCTGGCCGGCTAGAATTCCTGACAGGAGTCGCATCGTCGTGCCCGAATTGCCGGAATCCATTGTCTTGCCGGGTGCTTCGAGTCCCTGGAGGCCGCGGCCGCAGACTCTCGTCTGCCCCTCTTCCTCTGAAATTTCCACGCCAAGCGCCCTCAGGCACTCGGCAGTACTGGCAACGTCCTGCCCCGGGTTAATGTTCTCAACATGCGATGTGCCTTCAGCTAAAGCCGAAATGAGCAACGCTCGGTGAGAAATGGATTTGTCTCCCGGAACCTCTACCTCCCCCTCAACAAGGTCAGCAGGCTGAATGGTATGCGTCATTCTCCCTCCCAATGCCCCCTTTGTTGCAAATCACACCGCATTTTCGTCGGCCGGATCCGGTTCAGGCCGGGGCTTGTCGCCGGTGCATCGGTATGCCGGTTCAAGCTCCGACCTGAGCCGCGCTCCCTGACGAAAGAGCGTCGCTACTTCGGCCGAATTCATGCTTTTTCTCATTTGACTCAAAACGCCTATGAGGCGGTCGATCTCTAACGCTATGTTGTCCGAGTTGGTGGCGAGAATATCCGACCAGATATCGTACGGACTCATAGCGATACGGGTCATGTCCCGAAATCCCCGCCCGGCGAGCTGCAATGCCTCTGCATTGGTGCCGGATTGTGTGCCCGCAACCTGCATCAGTGCAACCGCCACGACCTGCGGCAAGTGGCTGATCGTCGCCGCAAGCTTGTCGTGCGTTTCGGCATTCGTAAAGTATGGTCGGCTACCGATCCGCTGCAGCAGATTCAAGAACGCCTCTCCATTTGTCGCTGGAAACTCAGGCGACTCAACCAGCGCATACGGACTGCCGAGAAAAAGATCCGGATTTGCATTGCTGATCCCGGAGTGCTCGGCGCCCGTAAACGGGTGCCCGCCAAGAAAACGTGCGCGCATCGGAAGGCACTGTTTTGCAGCGGTCAGGATAGCTGCTTTTGTGCTCCCGACATCGGTGACCAACGTCTCTTCGCCGACGCAGGCGCCAATAATTTCCAGCGCCGTCATGATTGCGCGCACCGGCGCCGCTAAAACAATCAAATCCGCGCCTGGCACCGTGTCTGCAAGACTCGATATCGAGTATCCCGCATGAATCAGGTTCATTCTTCTCGCAATCTCGAGAACCTCAGCGCGATCCACGCCAACCAGAGTGGCATGCGGCTGATGTTTCCTTATCGCGGCTGCAAGCGAACCACCGATAAGGCCGAGGCCAACGACGACGATGCGGTTAAAGTGAGTCACCAGGCTAGTCTCCCGGTTGTGAAATAATAACGAACGTCTGTTCTATTTGCAAGCTAAACTTACCAGACACGGTCGACTGCCTGGGCCACAATCGCCAACTCATGCATCAACTGTCTGAACTGCTGCGGATAAAGCGACTGCGCCCCGTCCGAGAGCGCCCGCTCCGGATCATTGTGAACTTCGACCAGCAGGCCGTCCGTGCCTGCTGCAATGGCGGCACGGGCCATCGGAGCAACTTTATCCCGTATGCCGGTGGCATGACTCGGATCAGCAATAATCGGGAGATGGCTGAGCTTTTTCACGACCGGGATCGCCGATATATCCAACGTGTTGCGGGTATAGTTCTCGAAAGTCCGGATTCCCCGCTCGCAGAGGATCACCTCGTAGTTCCCGCCTGCCATGATGTACTCTGCCGCCATGAGCAGCTCCTCAATGGTGGCCGACATGCCCCGCTTCAGCAACACGGGCTTGCGAATTTTGCCAAGGTCGCGCAGCAGGGAGAAGTTCTGCATGTTCCGCGCTCCAACCTGCAGGATGTCGACGTACTCCAGCAACATCGGTATTTGCCCCGATTCCATCACCTCAGAGACGCACACCATGTCGCAGCTCTTCGCCGAATCGCTGAGATAGCGCAGCCCTTCTTCTCCGAGTCCCTGAAAACTGTAGGGGGACGTGCGCGGTTTGTAGGCGCCGCCCCGCAGCACCGTAGCGCCGGCTTTGCTCACAATTTCAGCGGTCATCTGGACTTGTTCCTTGCTTTCCACCGCACAAGGTCCCGCCATCATGACCAGCTTCGTTCCCCCTATCTCAACCTTCCCGGCCTTAACGACGGTGTCCGTCGCCTTGAATGTCCGGCTGGCCAGTTTGAAGGGTGCTGTAATCGGAACCACCTTTTCGACTTCGGGCATCACGGCCAGTGTGCGAAAATCGAAGCCGCGTTTGTCACCTACTGCCCCGAGCACCGTTTGGTTGACACCTGTGGAGCGGTGCACATCGAAACTCAATTCAGTGAGTTTGGAAATCACCCGCTGGATATTTTCTGAAGTTGCCTTCTCAGACATGACGACCACCATTTGAACACCTCATTTCTGTTTTTGACATGCGTCTTTCTCGAGTTTTCTCGCTTCATCAATTATTCGCTCGAAGATGCGTTGTACCCCGTCGGCCGGCAGGGGGCCCTGGTTCTCCTCCAGTAACCGCCGCATGATTCGCTCCTCGCGCTCAGGCGAATAAACCGGTACTCCGTGCTGGCTCTTTAGCTCTCCTATGTGAATTGCGTGCTCGCTGCGTTTGTTGAGTAGCCGCAGCAATTCCAGGTCGATTTCATCGATTTTGGTACGCCAATCGGACAATTCCATGAACTAGGCTCCTTTCACGGCTTTTCTCAATTCGGTTACAAAAGATATCAGATTCGTTCTCCCGTGCGCAGAAGAACCTTCGGGCGACAACCGCCGTATGGCCTCGCTCCCGACGATAACTCCATCACAAGATTTCGCTATGGCCGCCGCATCCTCCGGGCTGGAAATGCCAAATCCAACCACGAGGGGCTTCTCGACGATCTGCCGGGCGCGCCTGAGAAATCCGCCGACTTCCTCGCGGGTGGCATTTCTGCTACCCGTTACCCCAGCGGCGGATACGCAGTACAGGAAGTCGTGTGTCGCTTCTCCCAGTTCCTGCAACCTGGCGGGGCCGGTATTCGGGGCCGCCATAAAATTCAACCCGGCAGAAGAGTTTGCGCCGGCTCCTTCCAGATGCGGCAGGCTTTCCGGGAGCAGGTCGGGAATCACGAAACCGTCGGCACCGGCAGACTCCGCAGACGCAAGAAAACGCGTGAATCCATAGGCCAGAATCGGGTTCAGGTAGCTCATGACTAAAATCGGTAGTTCGCATGTCAGCCGGATTTCCGTGAGCTGTTCCAGCAGAATCTCGGTGGACATGCCATTGGACAAGGCGCGCGAGGAAGCAGCCTGAATGACCGGGCCGTCCGCAACCGGGTCGGAGAAGGGCAGGCCGAGCTCCACAAAATCTACCCCGGCAGCCGCCAGTTCGGGCACCAGTTCCAGTGCGCTCCTCAATTCCGGATAGCCTGCGCTGAGGAAGATTGACAGCAATTCTTCACCGGAATCCCGGGCCGTTGCGAAAAGATTGCCTAGTCTGCCCATCCGTGGCTCCTGCTCCACTCTTCAGCCACTTGCAGGTCCTTGTCTCCGCGGCCCGAAAGACAGATGAGGAAGGCCTGGTCAGGCGACATTTCTGGCGCTATTTTGACCGCATGTGCCAAGGCGTGGGCGCTTTCGAGCGCCGGAATGATGCCTTCGGTTCGGGCAAGAAGCCGGAAAGCGTCTACCGCTTCAGCGTCAGACGCTGAAACATAGCTCACCCGACCCCGGTCCTGCAAATATCCATGCTCGGGGCCCACCGCAGGGTAGTCGAGCCCAGCCGAAATCGAGTGCGCGGCCCGCACCTGACCGCGTTCGTCCTGCAGCAAGTAGGTCAGGGCACCGTGCAACACCCCCGGTGAACCGGCGCTTAATGTGGCCGCGTGTTTGCCGCTGGCAAGGCCCGAGCCTGCCGCCTCGACGCCGACGAGGCGCACGGATTCGTCTGTCAGAAATGCCCGAAACATCCCGATGGCGTTGCTGCCTCCGCCAACACACGCAAGAACTGTCACAGGTAGCCCCCCAAGCACAGTCGTTATTTGCTCGCGGGCTTCGTTTCCGATCACCGATTGAAAGTCGCGCACGATGAGTGGGTACGGATGCGGCCCAACTGCCGAGCCGATCAGGTAGAAGGTATCGTGGACGTTCGTCACCCAATCCCGAATGGCCTCGTTGATCGCATCCTTCAGAGTACAGCTGCCGCTTTTCACCGCCACCACTTCCGCGCCGAGGAGATGCATTCGGCGGACGTTCACCTCTTGCCGGCAGATGTCTTCGACGCCCATGTAGATCACACAGTCCAGTCCCATGCGAGCCGCGACGGTCGCAGTGGCCACCCCGTGCTGTCCAGCCCCGGTTTCTGCAATGATACGGCGTTTTCCCATTCGTCTTGCCAGTAAAATCTGGCCGAGGGCGTTATTTATTTTATGAGCGCCGGTGTGGTTCAGGTCCTCACGTTTAAGATAGATCCGCGCGCCACCGAGCGCTGCGGTCAATCGGGGCACGAACGTGAGCGGTGTCGGTCTGCCGGCATAGGTAGTCAGAGACTGTTGAAGTTCCTGCTGAAATGAAGGGTCCACGCGGGCTTTTCCGTAGGCCGCCTCAAGCTCCTCAAGCGCTGGCCTGAGGGTTTCGGGTACAAACCGGCCACCGTAGGCGCCAAAGTAGCCGTCCGCGTCGGGAAGCTCATCTGCTGGATTCATGAATCTCCTTTTCACATTCGTCTACGGCTCGACAAAAGGCCGTGAGTTTTCGCGGATCCTTTCTGCCGGGCCGCGCTTCCACGCCGCTGCACACGTCGACAGCGTAGGGTCGCACCGTCGCAATGGCCCTGGAAACATTTCCGGCATGCAAACCGCCGGCAAGCATGACCGGATGAGAGCGACGCAGCGATATGACCTTCTCCCACTCGAAGGGCTGACCCGTTCCCCCGCACAGATTCCCGGCACAGGCATCGAAGAGCAGCGCGAGCGCCTGTGTATACTC
>CAZTNL010000149.1:0-6995 GCA_964614885.1 uncultured Calditrichaceae bacterium
CTCTTTGTTTTGTCCGCTTTTCTGGTGGATGGTTGATTCCCTAGAAAAGGATCGCGTTTTCGGACAGACTAAAGACGCCATCGAGCGAAACCTCGACGTAAACAATCCCCATACAATAGTCGCCCCAGACAGTTATGAAGTTCTGGTCAACAACAAGGTTTTCATCAAACATGCCCATTCGATAAAAAACCTGGAAACCGTCCTTTCAGAGCTGATTCAAAAATATGTAGCCGACCACGACTACGAGTTACTCCAGCCACGGATTAAGCTGCGCATATTGTCCTCTGCCACGATTTCCAGGCGGAAGGCGGACATTCATTGTTGGTTTTCTCAGGAAGAATCGCTGCCCCAACAGGAAGCGGCTTCGGAGGCAAAGTATGTATTGCAGGTCACCGAGGGCGAAGGCAAGGGGATGCGGTGGCCTCTGTCTCCTGGCAATGTCTACAGGATCGGCAGGGCATCGACGGCGGACATCTGTCTACCTTATGAGCGGATCTCAAAGACGCATGCGACTTTGTACTTTCTCAAAGACAACAAGTTAACGATCGTGGATGAAGGGAGTGGCAACGGTACCTTCCTGGGTGATGATGAAACGAAGATTACCGGCAGTTGTGAGTTGGCCCCGGGTAGTAAGGTAAGGCTCTGCAATGTCAACCCGATTACGTTGGCCGTGTCGATAGAGAATCCTCAAACCTAGGTCTCGGCGGTCCAATATTGCTTCTAACAGAGGTGTTGCGTGCGCCACCCAACAAGTGAGCGCTGGATACCACGAAAATGGCAAAATGCTTCTCGTTCTGATTATCGCAAAGTATCTTATCCTCCTATTGGTCGGCCTGTACACTTTGCGGCTGCTGTTTTCCACAATAGGCTCAATTAAAGACGTATTCTCCTTCAAGCGCAGAAAAGAACTTGCCGCCGTCATTTGGGTTGTGACGCTGGCCTTTGCAACACTCCTGGCCTATCAAAGCTACTGGCAGCTCTTCATCAAGAGTGAAGCCTTTGCCGAAGCCAGGAAGCTGCATGACCCGCGTCCATGGATAGTAGAAGCCACTACGGTCAAAGGGACCATTTATGACCGGCACCATGACCCTTCGCGCATTCTGGGTGGCTACGCCAAAGTCGGCAAGAACCAACTTCCCCGACGTTACTACCCTCTTGGCGAAGCCACCTCACACATTATCGGGTATTCGGACGTAGAAAGATCCCGTTCCGGCCTGGAAAAAATCTACTTTGAGCGATTGATGGGTAACACGCGGGCCAACGCCGCCGAAGAGTCCAACTACATCAACAATAAATATTTCCGCCTCCAAAGCAGGGGCAATGACCTCGTTCTCACCATTGACTACGACTTGCAAAAAGTCGCTTACGAGGCTTTCGGCGACCACAAAGGGGCCGTGGTTGCTATCGAACCGGCAACGGGAGACATACTCGCGTTGGTCAGCGCACCTAGTTTTCACCCTGATTCTGTTTCCGTTGATGACGCCTGGTTGCGCATCGTCAGGGACGAGGAAGGCAAGCGCCTGTATAATCGCGCGCTTAAGGGCCGCTACCCACCTGGCTCCACCTTCAAAACGGTGGTCGCCTGCGCGGCCCTGGAAAGTGGCATTGATCCCGTCTGGTATATTGGACCAGATGGCTACAAACCGCCAGGTGTGCGTCGCAAGCGCGTTTTTGATCACGAACGAGCCGCGAGACGCAAGAGAGGGATGGTCTGGCAAGGGCACGGCAAAATCGATATGACACGTGCGCTCGTTAAGTCGAGCAATGCCTATTTTGCAAAGCTAGGTGTAACCGTAGGCGACTCAATGATGCACGAGATCGCCCGACGTTTCGGATTCAACCAACCGGTGCAATGGAACACGTCACGCACGGAGCTCCTGAGGGGGCTCGTTGCACTGCGGAGCTCTTTTCCACCTACAAAAAACGCGCATGAAATCGCCTGGTCATCGATTGGCCAGGAGAAGGTTCTGGCAACTCCTTTGCAGCTTGCGCTTGTCGCGGCCGCAATCGCCAATGAAGGCGTTCTGATGAAACCCAAGATCGAACTGGACGAGAAACCGCAGGTTTGGAACCGGGTTGTCTCAGCAAAAACGGCGCAACAGGTGAAAAAAATGATGCGCGAGGTTGTGTGGGCACAGGGAGGCACCGCCTGGCGCATGCGAATGCGCGAAGTCGAAGCCGGAGGAAAAACCGGCACTGCGGAAATAAACCAACCCATCAGACGCCCGGACGGCACGTTTCAAAAACACATCGTCAACAACGCGGTTTTTATATCGTTTGCGCCGGTTGAAAACCCGAAGATCGCAATTGCAGTGGTTGCCGAAGGCGCGGGCTACGGTGGTTCAGCCGCGGCTCCTATCGCCAAGAAAATCTACTTAAAGGCGTACGAAACAGGATATTTCAATGAAACAAACGGGAGTGGTGCGCAGCAGAATTAACCCTGTCCTGGGATTATGGCTTGCGCTTGCTATTTGTATTCTTGGCATGCTCTCCGTCTACCTTGCGGGGAACGCCCGCGGCTACAATCCAAGCTTCTCCGTGCTTTTGCGCAACGCCTTTCTCATGTCCTTCTTTCTTGCTGTTTTCGGCATTTTGAAACGGAGTTACAAAGGCGATTTCTCGATCTTAGTCGTGGTTGCTGTCCTTACCGGAATCGGCTTTGTCGTTCAATACCGAACCAGCTCCGCGATCAATGTTGGGTTTCAGAAAACTCTGGTTGAGCAATACTCTTCGGCAATGGCGTCAGCGCAATTGGACTCGGTGAGCGCGGACACTTCGGCCAGCTCGCTCATACCCCGGAGCGCACAGCAAGAGAGAAAACTCCGCGCCATTGGCGATGAAGCAAAGCAGTTGCTCCGACTCGACGAGTTCAGTTGGGGCCGGCTGCTGCGCGATATGATCCAGGGGATCCCCGGATGGTCAAGGCTGATAGTCGCGCATCTACTCGCGCTGCTGTCAATGGTATATGTGATCAGGAAGTGCGCTAAGAAAGACTTCGAGGACACGCTAAACCGGCCATTCTTCTGGATGGCCCTTACCGTGGTCTTGCTTTTGGTTTTTGTGGCGCTGAGCGAAGTTGGTGCTCGCGGCCGCTTCGTTTATAAGATGACGCCGTGGGAGGCTTTCAAGATAACAATCATCATTTTCCTGTCCGGCTTTTTCGCCAGATTCAAAGACGACTTTACCCGCAAGGCCCGCGTGGTCAAGGGAAAGAAATTCAAGAGTCAACTCATGCTCTGGGGCCCTTTTGTCTTGATCTGGCTGATTCCCCAGGCGCTGTTCGTCCTGCTCAAAGACTTTGGCCAGATCATCATTTACGGCGGACTCGTCGTGATTATGATCTTTGCGGTGACACGACGTTATCTATTCATGGTCTCCGGCGTCCTGGTAACCGTTATCGCCTCCAAGTCTATTTTCATGCTGGAGGGCCTCGTGCCGCCCCATGTTCTGCAGCGATTTATTATTTGGGGTGATGTCTGGCGGATGCCACACGATGCTGCCTGGTGGGATGACGTTTACCAGATCATGAACTCGTTCTTTGCCCTGCACGCCGGAGGCCTGACCGGCTCGGGCTTGGGTCTTGGCTATCCTACAAACATTCCGCTGGTCGTCTCCGATTTTGTGTACTCGGCGATCGCCGAGGAGTTGGGCTTTATAGGATGCTTCTTGCTCGTCATGGCTTACCTCCTACTCTTCTTCCTGGGCATGCGCGTCGCCATCAAAGCCGGCACCGAATTCGAACGCCTGCTTGCGCTGGGATTTACGGCCATGCTGGCTATTCAGGTTTTTGTCAATATTGGCGGGGTCATCAAGCTGATTCCTCTGACCGGTATTACCTTGCCATTTATCAGCAGGGGCGGGTTTTCGTTCTTGATTTCATGTATCATTGTCGGATTTCTCATGGGAATTTCACACAGAAACGGAGCTGCCCAAGCAAGCTGAAACGATATTTTCGGCAGCGAGCGAATCAGACGTCGAACCTCAATTCTTTGAAAAGAGACATGATTTTCATTCAGAGCGCGAGTATCACGAGTGGCGGCCTCGGCCCCAAGCGAACGGTTAACGAAGACAGCCTGCTTGTTCTCGATCACGAGAAGGTATTCGCTGTCGCTGATGGTGTCGGCGGAGTTCAGGCAGGAGACCTCGCCAGCCAGTGTGCAGTGCAAGCCATCAAAGATGAGGTTATGAGATGCAACGTGGCAGCACGCGCCCCGGACCTGATCTCTTTGAGCGAAGCCATAATCGGTGCAGCCAACGCGAAAGTCTACGAGATGGCGCAGAGCCGACGTGTACCGATGGCTTCGACCATCGTTCTCTTGCTGTTGGACGAACAGGACGGCGTCATTGCACATGTCGGCGACAGCAGAATCTACCTTTACCGAAAGGGCCAACTGTTACAGCTCACCCGGGATCACTCCAAACTTCAGTACCTACTCGATCAGGTGCCCCAACTTGATATCGACAGAGAAAGTTATTCAGAGAAAAATGTCATAACAAAAGCGCTGGGAGTCGAAAAGGAAGTCGAGCCGGATATCCAAAAGGTCAAGTTGAAGGATGGTGATATTTTTTTGCTATGTACGGACGGCGTTTACAACTACCACTCCGAAATAGAGATCAGGGCAACGCTGACCCGGAACGCAACCGACCTCCAGTCCGCATGCGCGACTCTTAAGGAACGATGCTTCGAGAAAGGCGCCAAGGACCATTTGACAGCGGTGTTGATAAAAGTTTCGGTTCAGAATCCTGACTTGCAGGAAACAGTAAACCTCAAAGCGATATAGTCGACAATCTACCCCAAACGGAACATTGGCTCACTTTAGACTAACCACCAAGCGTGTTCCGGGATAGATTCGCGAGCTCACGAGCTGATTCCAGCGTTTCAAATCGCGCACGGTCGTGTCATACTTTCGAGCAAGTTTCCACAAAGAATCGCCGCGCCGCGTTTTGTGCATGCCGATATCCGAAAATGACTTCATGATGGTGACTTCCTCGCCGGCGTGGAGTCTGTCTGACTGCAACCAGGGGTTCCAGCCTTTGATGGCATCGGCGGATACATCGAAATAGCTCGCGACTCGGCTCAGATTCAGATCCTTCTGTCTCACCCTGTAGACAAATTTCAGCTTACTGGCGTCTGCCGTGCTGTCTTCAGCCGCGACCTCGCTTTGCGTTGTGGCGACATCCGCCGCCCTATGGACGGTCACGGTTGCGATCCGTAAGCTCACGCCCGCTTTGATCCAGCGCGAACTCCGTAGGTTGTTGTCACCCATAATCTCTTTCACCGAAGTCCCGTACAGCGAGGCGATGCCCGACAAAGTCTCACCGCGTCTGACCTTATGAGTGATATAGGTCACCTCGATTTCATCCTGCGGACTCCGCTCGTACTGCTCGAGGAATTTCTCTTTAATTCCGACAGGAATGCGAATTGCGTAAGCGCCACTGGGCGCGAGATTGCCGAGCAACGCTGGATTGTACCTCCTGATCACCTCCGGCGCGACCCTGGCCAACCGCGCGATCTGCTCTACAGAGAACGTGGTCTCCAGGTCAATCGTCTCGTAATCTAAAGGCTTGCTGAGCTCGGGCAGACGAACTCCATACTGTTCCGGCTTCGTCAAAATGTGCAGAATGGCATAGTAGTTGGGCACGAAGTTACGTGTCTCCTTCGGCAACCTGCGAAGTTTCCAGAAGTCTCTCGTTTTGTCACGGCGCATGGCCCGGCGCAATTGAGCCGGACCGCAGTTGTAGGCTGCCAGCGCTAACTCCCAGTTGCCAAACTTGGCGTAAAGATGTTTGAGGTAGTCGACGGCGACTAGGGTCGACTTTTCCGGATCGCGGCGTTCATCGACCCAGCGGTTATATTTCAAACCGAGCTCTGAGGCAGTGGCCGGCATCAATTGCCAGAGCCCGACGGCCCCGGCCCCGGACCTGTTTTGCGGCAGGAAACGACTCTCAAGTATTGGCAGAAAAGCGAGGTGCGTCGGTAGATTGTTCTCCTCAAGTATAGCCGTAATCATCGGCAAATAGCTGCCCGAGCGTTCATAACTGCTGAGCAAGTCCAGCCTTGCTCCAGACTTCAGATAGCGCTTCAATCTTGCCTGAATTCGCGGATTGTCAGGCAGCTCTATCGGCGGGAGCTGGAACTCTTCGGACATATCAGCTTTGGGTGCATCGCCGGCCAGAAACTGGTCTATCAGGCCTTCAGGTAAATTCAGTGCTGCGAATGCCACGGCGGCGCCAATGGTAAAACCGAATAGGAAAATGACGCTTCTTACCCTTAAAAGTGTTTGTAGTTTGGCAAACCTGTCTCGACGTTCAGCCTGCATTTAGATTCCCGAAGAATTCGTATCAGCATGCATACAAATACAAAACAGGCAAATAGTATTAGCCTGATTAATTCACGAATATTGCCACCGAGTCACAGAGCGCACAGAGAAACAAGAACTTAGAGAAACTGTTCACGGCAAAATATGATTTCGAAGAATCAGAAAGGTTCACCTTCTTAACTTTCAAAAAATTAAAACTCTGTGTACTCTGCGGCTCCGTGGCTATGACTTTTTCAGGTTATATTAAGAAATACACATTGCACGTTGTAACGCCATGTTAACAAATCCACGGGATAATTGCAAAATAAATATGGTCAATGGCTAAACCCCACGACTGTTGGCCATGGCAGGTTGCGGGTATAAACTCCTTGCATCTTTGACCTAAGTTACTACATTGATTTCAATAAACAACTCCACTGTAACAATCATGTACTCTGTTCTAACGAATGGCTGCAGGGCTACACCGTGAACGAAGACCCCCGAATTGGCCAGACAATCTCCCATTTCAAAATCCTGAGTCAACTGGGAAGAGGTGGAATGGGGGTAGTGTACAAAGCAGAAGACACCGAGCTGGAACGCCTGGTGGCCCTCAAATTCATGCCTGCTGACCTGCACCTCGACGAGCAAAGCAAGAAGCGATTCAAACTCGAAGCCCGCGCGGCGGCCAGGCTTGAT
>CAZTNL010000150.1:0-4333 GCA_964614885.1 uncultured Calditrichaceae bacterium
GCCAGGTTTCCTAGTTACTATCATTTGCCCCCAAGAGGGGTACGTTCTGTACCACGGCGCCACGCGACCCACGACCTCGGCCGGTAGCTTTTGGGTCTGCTCTCTGGGAACGATGATCCACAGTTCTGCCGACGGGCGCAGAAAATCGAACGGGGTTCCTATGAGGGCTTTTCTGACCGCATCGAAAGGGGGGTCGTTGAAGTTCCGGAAAACAAGAAACGAATCGACCAGGCTGTTGGAAAAAACCAGCCGGATGTCGCTCTGGGACTGAATCGCGTTCAGAACCTCGCCCAGCGGTTGGTGGTCGGCATTTAGCCGGACAACTTGACGTTCGCCGGCAAAGGGCTGGTCGCAAACACACAACGTGCACAGAACCAGAAACGTGGCAAGGCCAAACCTGAACATAAACACCTCTTCCTGAACCTGGCAGCGGTCAGGATAATCAGCATGGAAGCGATGAACCCGGGCAAGTCAGCACAGCCCGCTCAGAGCACTCGGCGACTCTGAAAGTAAATACAACATAAATGCAATTCTATTCACGAATTACTTCACTTCGTTCACAATGCGGAACCCGGCCGCTGTCTCCTCTACGGTTGCGTCCAGGGTCGCGGCAAGGCTCCTTGCTATCTGGGCCGGGGACTCCTTCTCAAAAGCGGCGGAAACCCGTTTGGCCAACAATAGAGAATCGGCCGACAGCGATACGTCGTAGGCTCTGGAAATCTCAGCAAGCACGGAAGAAAGCACCGCGTTCCTGAACTCCAGACGCCCACGTCTCCATGCGAGCAGGGCGTCCGGAGCAGGAGCGGTTTTGACGACGATCGGCCCGTTTCTGCATATGGCCAACTGTCCCGGAAGCACCTCTACTTCCGTCGCTTGCACGGCGTTGTTGAAAACATGAACCCGTCCGGAATGAACGAAGACCTGCGTGGCAGAGTCCCAGGTGCGGACATTGAACTCGGTGCCCAGCACACGCGTAGTGGCCTGGCCCGTTTTCACCTCAAACGGTATTGATCCCGGTTTGACCACGAAATAAGCTTCCCCGTCAAGCGCCACTGCCCTGACATCGGGCGAAAAAACGGCCGGGTATTTCAAACTCGACCCGGCATTCAGAAAGACGTCGGACCCATCAGGCAGGTGCACATGTCCCCGTTCGCCAAGAGGGACGTCGACCGTTCTCATCGCCTGCCTGTGCGCAGTGCTGTAGAAAAATACGCCGAGTGCAACAGCCACAGCGGCCAGAATGGCGACTCTTCGCTTCGGGAAAAGACGGGAGCGGCCGAACAGGCGCGCTCCGGCCGGCGCCGGTCTGGGCCGCCGTCGCGCCTCGATGGCATCGATGCGATTTGAGAGGCGCGCCCACTGCGCTTGCCGGGATAGCTGTTCCGGCGCTGCCGGCGGTTCAGCGGCAGCCCAAAGCGCTTTCAGATTTTCCCACGCGTGTCTGTTTTCGCTATTCTGGAGCCATGCCTCCAGGTGCGCCGATTCCGACCGGCTCAAGCGATTTTCCTGCCAGCGTAGGAAGAACTTCTCAATATCAAATGGTGCGCTGTTGTTCATCTGGTGATCCGGCTATATGATAGTTGTTATTTATATACACGCCCGAGACGCGCAAAACCCCCATAAGAATATGAACTTTTTTCACTTTTCCCTTCACCCGTTCGGAGTGATGTTCAACCTTGTCAATGCCTCGCGCACCGCCTTGAGCGCTTTGCCGATGTGCTTCTCAACGGTTTTTACAGAAATGCCCATCACCTCGGCCACCTCCTTGTGGGAAAGCTCTTCATATCGGCTCAGCATAAACGCGGTACGAGGAGCATCCGGCAAACGTTGTAAGACATCGTTGACCACCTCGAGCAGCTGGTTGCCTTCAGCCTGGGCTGCAGCAGACTCGGAGTCGGCGGAATTCGTTTCATCGTAGCTAGCTTCATTGTGCCGGCGGGCCTTGCGGGCAGCGTCCGTCGCAAGGTTGCCGGCGATTCGAAAAACTAGGGCCTCAAAGGTGCCGGTCACCTTCAGATTCCTTCTGTTCTCCCAGACGCGTACGAATGTTTCCTGCACCAGATCCTCTGCCGTTTCAATCGATCCCGTTTTTAGCCACACATATCGATAGATCCCGGGCTGCAGTCGTTCAAAGATCCACTCCAGAGCCGCCTTGTCTCCTTCAGCGAGCGCCCTGATCTTGTCCGGTGGAATTTGTGAAGGTGAGCGGGACATGGTGCAAGTTAGATCCTCCGGAAACAAAAATCAACCGGGTTCGTTGAAACTGTCGCCGTCGTGCCTCTCTGCCACGGGTTAAGGTCGGTACATCCAGAAATATCTTGCATTTCCCACGCCTTTTAATTATATTGCTTTGCTGTAAACGGATGTTGATTTTAACGAACTTAAGGACAATTCACAGACACGTCTGTGAATTCTTTATTTTAGCCCACAATGTTTCAGGACCTCACTGACAGATTCGAGACCGTCTTTAAGAAGCTGCGCGGTCACGGCAAACTGAGCGAAAGCAACATCGCGGAGACCATGCGCGAAGTGCGGCGCGTCCTCCTTGAAGCCGACGTCAACTTCAAAGTAGCGCGCGAATTTGTCGCAAAAGTTCAGCAACGCGCAGTCGGACACGAGGTCGTAAAATCGGTGACCCCGGGGCAGCAACTCATCAAAATTATTCACGATGAGATAGCGCATCTTATGGGCGGGTCTGAGACCGGGCTGAAGCAATCCGGAATGCCTCCGACGGTGATCATGCTCTGCGGCTTACAAGGCTGCGGCAAGACGACCCTCGCCGGCAAGCTGGCCACTTACCTGCAGAAACAGGACAAAAGCGTGCTTCTGGTCGCGGCGGACTTGCAACGTCCTGCCGCCGTCCGGCAACTGGAAGTAGTCGGAGAGCAGGTTGGCAGCGAAGTTCTGGCTGATTCAGACAGCACTCCGGTCGACATCTGCAAGCGCTCAATTTCCCACGCAAGAAAACGATACAAGGACGTCGTCATCCTGGACACCGCAGGACGGCTGCACGTCGACGAGGCTCTTATGCAGGAGCTCGCGCAGGTTAAAGCGGCCACCAAGCCGCACGAAGTACTGTTCGTCGCCGATGGTATGACCGGGCAGGACGCGGTCAATACCGCTGGCGTTTTTCTGGAACGTCTCGACTTTACCGGCATCGTGCTCACCAAGCTCGATGGCGATGCCCGCGGTGGGGCGGCCTTATCGATTAGGGCCGTGACCGGTAAGCCGGTCAAGTTCATCAGCGTCGGAGAAAAGTTTGACGCGTTCGAGAAATTTCACCCGGACCGGATGGCCTCGCGCATACTTGGCATGGGGGATGTTGTTACCTTGGTGGAGAGGGCGCAAGAAGCCGTCGATGAAGAAAAAGTCCGCAAGCTCGAAAAGAAGCTCAGGCGTCAGGAATTTACGCTCGACGACTTCTACGATCAGTTGCAGCAGATCAAGAACATGGGGCCGCTACAGGATTTGGTCAAGATGATACCCGGGATGGGCGGCAAGGCCTTGAAGGGAGCGCAGGTTGACGATGGGGCGCTGGTGCGCATCGAGGCCATGATAAACTCGATGACCCGGCTGGAGCGGAGGCGCCCCAATGTTATCAATGGCAGCCGCCGGAAACGGATTGCGGCCGGCAGCGGCACGTCGGTACAGGACGTCAACAAACTGCTGAAACAGTTTCAAAGTATGCAAAAGATGGTGAAACGCATGAGCAAGGGCGGCTTTCGCGGCATGCCGGGACTGCCCTTTTGATGCGGACAGACTTAATTATCAGGAATACGTCCTCCGGTTAATGTCGGTAGGTCCAACGAAATCAAATTCTTAACTAAAAAAAGGAGGTTAGATTGTCAGTCAAGCTTCGATTAAGGCGTATGGGAAAAAAGAAGCAGCCATTCTACCGAATTGTTGCGATCGATTCCAGAAAGGCTCGTGACGCACGTTATCTCGAGAACCTTGGAACATACAATCCGCTCAGGGATCCGGCTGAAATCGATATCGATGAAGACCGGGTGCTCTACTGGCTCGGAAAAGGCGCGTTGCCTTCAGATACCGTCAAGAGTTTTTGCCGGCGAAAAGGCATCATGCACAAGTGGCATCTGATGCGGAATGGCGCAGACGATGCGGCCATCGAAGAGGGAATGCGGCAGTGGGAAGCCGCCCAGCTCGACCGGCAAAAGCGGCAGGAAGCCCTCTCTGAGCAGAAAAAACGGGACGCCCAGAAGTCCAAAAAGGAAGCCAAAGCCGAAGAAGCTCAGGAAGCGAAGGCGGAAGAACCTGCAGCGGCCGTTGCAGCAGAATCCGTAGCCACGCCGGCTGAAGAAGCGGCACCCGCGGT
>CAZTNL010000150.1:4433-6994 GCA_964614885.1 uncultured Calditrichaceae bacterium
GCGGTAGCTGAAGAGGCGGCACCTGCGCCGGCTGAAGCGACGGAAGCAAAAGAGGTGGAAGCTGCGGCTGCGGCCGAACCGGATACCAAAACGGACGCAGCACCGGCCGAAGGCGAAGAAGCCAAGGTCGCTGCCGAAAGTGCAAAACCGGCAGGTAAGGCAAAGAGCGCTGGCGCAAAGAAGGCCAAGGCGCCGGAAGCTGCCGAGCCTGCAGAAGGAGAGTCCGGCGAGCAGGCCGATGCCGCGGCTGCCGAACCCGAAGCAGAGGAGTCCGGCAAAGAAGAATAGCCGTTTAGCGACGTTCGCGCTCGAAGTCCTGTAAGTCTCATAGATGTGCGGTATTGAATTCAACTGAACCTATCAGTACTTCTAAGTGAGGATGGAATCCCAATGGAGGTGACCATGAAGGAGTTTATCGAGTACATCGTGAAACACCTGGTGGACAAGCCTGACGAGGTTGTTGTGAACGGTATCGAGGGCGAACGCACGATCGTGTACGAACTCCGAGTAGGGGACGGGGATATGGGAAAAGTCATCGGGCGCCGCGGCCAGACGGCCAAATCGATTCGAACGTTGCTGGCTGCCGCTTCCGCGAAAAACGGAAAACGGGCGGTTCTGGAAATTCTGGAGTAGCCGGTAACTTCGTGGCCGTTGATCTGCCAGATTTTATCGCCGTCGGTTACGTAGAAAAGGCGCATGGCGTAAAGGGTGAACTCAAGGTCCGGCCGATGACCGATCAACCGTCTCGTTTCGGCATTCTTGATTCCGTCCAGATCGAAACGCGCGACGGGCAAACAAGCACGCACGATATTGAAGTGGTGCAGGTGCGGAGCGGGAGCGTCATATTGAAGTTGGCTGGGGTCGATTCAAGAGATGCCGCAGCCGCGCTTCGGGGAGCTTATATCAACATTCCCAGAGAGGAGGCGCTGCCTCTCGATGAAGGGGAGTTTTACTACTTCGAGGTCATCGGCTTCGAGGTGCTCACGCTCGAGGGACAACGGCTGGGGATTATCGAAGAAGTTATGGACCTGCCGGCTAATGCTGTGCTGAGAGTCGTTGAAGGTGGGAAAGAATATTTGATTCCGGTTATTCCGGAGGTCATTGACACGGTTGACAGAGACGGCGAGCGGATCGTTATTAATCCGATCGCCGGGCTCCTGGATCTGGCATGAAGATTTTCGTAGTAACAGCGTTTCCAGGTCTGCTGGCCGGGCCTTTGACGGAGAGCATCATTAAGCGTGCTCAGGACAGCGGTGTTGTCGACATCGAGATCGTCGACCTGCGTGATTTTACCGAGGACAAACACCGGCAGGTAGACGATTATCCGTACGGTGGTGGCCCCGGTATGATCATGAAACCGGAGCCTTTTTTTCGGGCTGTCGACGCGATTAAGGAAAGAATCGAGGCCAGGGAACCGCGGGTCGTGTTGTTGACCCCGCAGGGAGAAAAATACGACCAGAGCCGCGCGAAGCATTTCGCAACCGAGGACACCCTCATCTTTTTGTGCGGCCATTACAAAGGGATTGACGAAAGGGTACGCGAGGCGCTGGTCACGGAGGAAATCTCCATCGGCGACTACATCCTGACCGGCGGGGAACTGGCGGCGATGGTCGTGATCGATTCTGTGGTGCGGCTGTTGCCCGGAGCTATCGGCGACATGGATTCCGCCCGCAGCGATTCTTTTGAGAATGAGCGGCTCGACTGCAGCTACTATACGCGGCCGGAGGAATACCGCGGAATGAGGGTGCCGGAGGTTCTGCTTTCCGGGCACCATGCAAAAATCGACGAGTGGCGGGAAACTACCGCCTTGCAGAGAACCCGGCAAAGACGCATGGACTTGCTGGAACAGAAACAATAATTGGATTTAAGTGCAGAATTCAGACTTCTTTGGAGGTGAACCAAAATGAGCAAAGTAGATGCGTTGGTTGCTGGCGAGTTGCGGGAAGATATTCCCGATTTTGGTCCCGGCGATACGCTTGCCGTACATGCAAAAGTAAGAGAGGGTAATAAGGAACGTATTCAGATCTTTGAGGGTGTGGTAATCAAGCGCAAAGGCGCTGGCATCAACGAGACGTTTACTGTTCGCAAAATCTCCAACGGTGTCGGCGTTGAGAGAATTTTTCCTCTGCATTCTCCCAATGTTGAGAAAATCGTCAGGCTGCGTTCCGGCAAAGTCAGACGCTCGAAGATTTACTATTTGCGCGGCCTCCGCGGGAAAGCCGCCCGTATTGCGGAGAAGCGTTAGCCGCCGGTTCCAGGTTCGCTGTGTGCCGGAAGACGGCCAATGTCTTCCGGCGCGCTGCGAAGCATCCCGCCGCACCCACCTCGGCATTTTTTTTGTGCTTACCGCCCGGTAAGCAACCCCTTTATCCGAAATAAGATATTGACATTGCCGTATAGTTTTTGTACATATATATATATTGCTTGCCAGTCAGCACAAATTTTTACAATTTCCAACACTTTTTGCATGGAGGCCTTCGCACGCATGCGTACTGTCAAGGTCAACAATCCCCATGCAGTCAACTTGATCATGGGACGGTTCCCATTTGTCAAGACGATAG
>CAZTNL010000151.1:0-6988 GCA_964614885.1 uncultured Calditrichaceae bacterium
CAGTTGGGGCTGCCTTGCGAGGCATACAGTAGTTGTTATGACCGTTTTAGGAGAAATGCCATGGTCGACATAAACTTGATTGGGGACGACAAGACCGGAGAAGAGGAACGGGTAGAAGATTTTTCTCAAACTTCCAGCATGGACACGCAGGAGCTGGCGTTTGAGGAACGTACCGAAACCTTCGACACGACCAAAACCGCCGGCTTTGCGCCCAAAAGAAGTTACTCCCCCCTGCTCACCACGCTTATTATTATGGTGGTGATTGTTCTTCTGGGCGGGGCGATTTACTATTTCATGTTCAACGGTGACGGTGGCAACCAGCAGGCGGAAAATGCGGGGTTCGAGCAACCCGGCGAGACCGCCCAGGCGGTTGATAACCAGGATCCAGATCTGGAACAGCTGAGCCAGGAGTTTGCTCAGGACCTTTCCGACCTCGACGCGGGCGCTCAGCAACCCGACGCCGGCGCCGCCACGTTGCCGGCCGAGACCGAGCCTGCCGCGGAACCTGTGCCGGCAATCGAGGCTAAGGCGGTGCCGCCTGTGTCCCGGCGACCGGCCCCGAGCCGTGTTCGCACCGGAGCAACGCCGCGGTTCATCGCCGATTCTCGCGGGTCGATTCAGGCGGTTACCAGCCTGCTAACCTCGATGCCCGACGACATCAACACGACTCTGCTGTCTTCGACGGGGCAACACTTGCGGATGGAATATGTCGCGAGCACGGCAGGGCAGGCAAAGGATTTTGCCAGCAAACTTAGCGATTATGTCGGCGCTGGAACGTACAAGGTCGTTTCGGAGACCCAGGTTGCAAGCAGCGTGGGTGCTCTTGAGAAAGTTCTGGTCTCGGGCACGCGGCCGAGCGACGGTTCCGCCGCATCCGGCGCGAGCACGCGCTTTCTCAACGTCGGGCAGGCGCGCGACTGGTTCCGTTCCACGGCCCGCCAGCTTGGCTTGACGGTCCGGGGCCTTTCGCCGATGCAGGGCAGCTTTTCGGGCGGCTACCAGCGCACTCCGATTCTGGTGAAGCTCTATGGCAGCCGGTCGTCGATCGTTAGCTTTCTGCAGGAGCTTTCTTCCCAGTCCATTAATGTAGAGCTGACCAAGATACTTCTGGTTTCTCCGGATGTCTCGACATTCAGCGACGACAATCTGATTCTTGTTCTCACGACACTACTGTACGAACAAGGGTAGAAGGCGCCTGCGCGAAGAGAATCGATGCGGGTCATCGCAGGCAGCCGGCGAGGGTTTAGACTAAGCGGGAGCAAGGACAGCAGGATACGGCCTACCACTGACAGCGCCAGAGAGTTTGTATTCAATGTGCTCGGCGATGCGTTCGTCAACAGTCTGGTGCTGGATGTCTTTGCGGGCACCGGAAGCCTTGGAATCGAGGCCTTGAGTCGCGGCGCGGCCAGGGCTGTTTTTGTCGAAAAGAGTCGTCCCGCCCAAAGTCTGATTCGCGACAATCTCAAGAAAACAGGATTTTCCGGCTCCGCAGAGCTGCTCACGATGCCGGCCCGCCGCGGTTTGCGGCTGCTTGCGGCGCGACCGCTGAGTTTTAAGATCATTCTCATGGACCCGCCTTACGCGACCAATCTTGCCAGCGAGGCACTTGAACAGGTCTCAGAGTTGGAACTGTTGGCAGCGGGCGGAGTGATGGTGGTCGAGCATGGCTTCAGGGATGCCGAGCTGACGACCGGGACGAGATACTCACTTGCTTCAAGGACGCGAAAAGGCGACACGCTTTTTTCCTTTTTTCACCATGTCCAATGACGAAAAACTGGCCGTCTATCCCGGTACCTTCGACCCGGTGACAAACGGCCACCTCGACGTGATTCATCGAGCCGTGAGCTTGTTTCACAAGGTCATCGTAGCGGTGACGACCAACCCGGCCAAACAACCGCTGTTTTCCGTCAGCGAGCGCGTTGAGATGGTGCGGGACGCTGTGTCGGGCATGGGAAAAGTTCAGGTCGAGACGTTCGATGGCCTTTTGATGGATTATGCCAGGGGAAAAGGCGCTCACGTTGTCGTCCGGGGGTTGCGCCAGGTCACGGACTTTGAGTTTGAATTTCAAATGGCGCTGGTCAATCGAAAGCTGTCCTCCGATATCGTTACCGTCTTCCTGATGCCAAACGAGAAATATGTCTATTTAAATTCGACGATCGTGCGGGAGGTGGCCAAGTTTCACGGGGATATAAGTGCCTTTGTGCCGCCTCAGGTGGCTGAAAAACTACGCCGGAAATATGAGAAACAATGACGTTTATTGACACAATAAGGGCGAAAGCGAGAGACGCACACCGCAGGATTGTCTTTCCGGAAGCGACCGAAGGGCGGGTGCTTCGGGCCGTCGACTATCTGTCGCGGGAGGGGCTGGTAACGTGCGTCCTCGCCGGGGACCGGCAGAAGGTGCTGGCAACGGCCTCGTCGAACTCGGTTCGGCTCGGCGATGTGGAGATTATGGATCCAGCCGCTTTCGATCGCCGGGATGAGTTTGCCAACAGCTACTTTGAGCTTCGAAAAGAGAAGGGTGTGACCCGGGAAACGGCCGAAGAAACGATGCGGGATCCACTCTATTTCGGCGCAATGCTGTTGAAAGAACAGTTGTGCGATGGATGTGTTGCCGGCAGCGTTCATACCACGGGCGATGTCCTGCGCGCTGCCCTGCAAATCGTTGGCATGGCGCCCGGGATTTCCCTAGTGTCCAGCACCTTCGAGATGATCTTTTCGGGCGGAGAGGTTCTGACCTATGCCGACTGTGCGGTTGTTCCACAGCCGACGGCTGAGCAGCTCGCAGACATCGCTATTTCGTCGGCCCGCACACACGAGCGCCTGACCGGAGAGGAGCCGCGCGTAGCGTTGGTGTCGTTTTCGACACGAGGCAGCGCCAGTCACCCGTTAGTCGAAAAAGTACAGAATGCTGTCGAAATCTGTCGTAGCAAGGCACCGGAATTGCTTGTCGACGGGGACTTGCAGGTCGATGCTGCGCTGGTGGAGTCGGTTGCTCAGCGCAAAGCACCCGCAAGTGCGGTCGCCGGTCGCGCGAACGTCCTCATTTTTCCCGATCTCAACGCCGGCAACATTGCATACAAACTGACGGAGCGCCTCGCAGGCGCCCAGGCGGTCGGACCCATTATTCAGGGACTGAGGAAACCGATGAACGATTTGTCCAGAGGCTGTTCCTGGCAGGATATCGTCGATGTCGCCTGTATTTGTGCAACGCTGGATGGATGATGGACAAGGCTAAACGAGATTCGCGCGATGTGATTTTTGCTGACAGGGCGGAAAGAATTCAGCCGTCACAAACCCTGGCGATCACCGATATGGTGGCCCGACTGCGACGTTCCGGCAAGGAGGTTCTGGCCCTCGGCGCCGGCGAGCCTGATTTTGACACGCCGGTTCCGATAAAGGACGCCGCCAGGCAGGCCATCGACGCCGGTTATACCAAGTATACCACCACATCCGGCATTATTGAGCTGAAAGAGGCCGTTTGCAACAAATACCGGGTTGAACGCGGCGCGCGCTATTCCCCGGACGAGGTTTTGATTTCCAATGGAGCCAAGCACGCGCTTGTCAACGCTATTCTGGCGCTTTGTCAGGCGGGCGATGAAATTATTATTCCTGCGCCCTACTGGACAAGTTATGTGGAGATGGCGCGTTTTGTCGGTGCCGAGCCGGTGATCCTGCCGACCGAGGAGTCGACCGGCTTCAAGATAACCCCCGAACAGCTGGAGGCCGCCGCTACGGGCAAGACGAAACTGCTGCTGCTAAACAGCCCGTGCAATCCGACCGGTGCGGTTTACTCCCAAGCGGAATTGGCGGAGCTGGCCAGCGTGATTGAGCGAACGGGTATCTACGTGCTTTTCGACGAGATCTACGAGAAGATTCTTTACGACGGGGCTCAGCACGCGAGTCTGACCGGCTATCCGGGGCTGAGAGATCGGCTGATTATAGTAAACGGTGTTTCCAAGGCTTACGCGATGACCGGTTGGCGTATCGGCTATCTGCTGGCGCCGCCGCCCGTGGTCGCTGCGTGCGGCAAGATTCAGGGGCACACAACGTCGAATCCGTGCTCGATTTCGCAGCATGCCAGCGTTGCCGCCCTGACTGCGGGGGACGGGATTATCGCGCCGATGCTCGCTGCTTTTGCCGAGCGCCGGAAGTTTGTAGTGGACGCCGTTGACAAAATGCCCCGTCTGAGCTGCCTGACACCACCGGGCGCATTTTACCTTTTTATCAATGTGGCCGATTGTATGGGAGGGCGCGTCGATGGCCGGCTTATCGATAGTCCGATGGCGCTGTGTGCATATCTTCTGGAGAGCGCCGGTGTCGCAATCGTTCCCGGGGAGGCCTTTGGCTCAGACAGGCATGTTCGTTTGTCGTATGCGGCGTCTATGGACACCCTGGAAGAGGCGCTGCGTCGCGTCGAGAAGGCGGTGGCAGGTCTGGACCGGTGACGGGCTAGCTTACCGATTTTCGTTTTTCGGCGGCGCAGGATGTAAAGATTTGGTCACATGTGGACAGTGGTGTGCGAAATCGTTCGTATATTATAAAAATTGTATGTTTATTTAGTTCTCTTTGCCGGGGTCGGCTCTAACTTCACAAAGGACGGATGAAAGATGGAGAATATAGGACTGAACAATGACGTGTCCGTGGGAGGGCGAAAGTTTCACGTGCAGACGAGCTACTCTCCCTCTGGCAAGAGTGTCGTTGCAAACGTATTCCACGATGGGGTCGTCATCGATTCCAAAGAAATCGGGATGGACGCCGAGGTAGAGGACGCTGAAGCCAGGGAATTCGTAAAAGAGGTCCACCAGGAACTGATTACGGAAATGGAGATTCTCTATTACATATATGAAAAAGTGAAAGCCGTTCGCCACGCTCCCTCTGCCAACAAGCTCGGCCAGCTCTTTCTGCAAAAAAGCCTGTACGAAGAGGCGATTGAGCAGTTCAATCTTGCCCTCGAAATAGAACCGGGCTTTTCGGAGGCCCTCGCTAACCTCGGCAAAGCGCTTCTCATGACCGACGCCTACGATGAGGCCGTCGAAACCCTCAACAAGGGCGCCGGGCTCGCACCCGATTACGCCGATATACAAAATTACCTGGGCATTGCTCAGCTCTACAAAGAGCAATATTCGGCGGCCGTCGCGCATCTCGAAAAAGCGATTGTGCTCAATCCGAACTATATTGGAGCGCACTACCACCTGGGCATAGCCTTGCTCGCCAACTCGCTCACGGGAAGCGAACAGGACGATTCTGCGCGGGATCGGGCGCTGGAACACCTGCGCCAGGCTTCCGAGCGCATGGTCAACCGCAAGATCGATAACTTCGAGCGCGTCATGAAGAAAGTTGACGACGGCGAGCTCGAGTCTGCGATAGATGAGTTTCTGCTGAGCAAGCCGCGCGAAGTCCTGGCGCATTTTGTAAATGTTGAAAACGAGTTCTATCTAAAATTCATGTATGGCGGGAAAGGTAAGGACGACAGCTTCATTTCCGATTATGTCGGCAAGCTGCGCGACATCCTAGACGAGCACCCCGACTACGCCGACGTGCGCAACAATCTCGGCATCGCCAACCTGATTCAGTGCCGCAACCTGTTCCTGAAGGCTCTGGACGAGTTTCGCGCCGCATTGAAAATAAATCCTGATTTTAAGAAGGCCGCGAAGAATCTGAAACTAGCGGAAAACGACGGCAAAGGCTTCCTGATCTTGCTGCGGGCGATTTTGAAATAGGATGCGCCTGGCGGCATGGTGTTTGCTAAAAAATTCTCCTTTCGGGTAAAACGAGTCAATTGACAAATTGAAGATCAGCAGTATGAATATAATAAAAGGTGTTTTGGTCAGCGCCACTATTGGCGCCCTGGTCTTGGGGGCGGCAGTCGACGCCCTCTATTCACAGGAAAAATTAACCGCAACTGCGGTCAATCCACTTACCAATGCTTCTTCTCTTTACAGGATTCAGTTTAAATCTCCTGTTCCCTTAGAGGTTGGGGCTGGATTTGTTTTGACTTTCTCGGGTGGTTTTGATTTGTCACGGGTCAACATTGCTGCCTCTTCCACGATTCTCGGCGGCTTCACAGTTCGCCAAAACGGTCAGAAGCTACTTGTGCTTCGGAAAGCGAGGGGACCCCGTCTCCCCGCTGGTAAAAGCGTGGATCTATGGATTTCTGCCGTAAAGAATGCGAGTAGCATCGGAGCTAGCCGGATCACTCTGGAAACATATTCCGACAAAAAAAATGCGATAGCCCGGTTTGAATCAAAAGAAAACAAGACGAGTTCTGCGGTTCCGCCGCTGGTCGGAGAAGTTGTTTTAAGGGCGGAGCCTCTGCGCTAAGCTGTTACACAGTGTGCGCCGCGTTCTTATGATGAGAAACCCAATGAAGCATTTGCATGACGCAACGATATAAAATTACAACAACGTGCCTCTGCCTTCTTCTGTTCTGTCCTGTCCTCCTTCTGGCGTCCGCAACACCTGATGACAACACCGTCGGGGTGAGTACAAACTACTCCATCTCGTTTACGATGGGCGTTGGTCTCCCGGCAACCGGAACGATTACCGTTACATTTGACGCGGCTTATACGTTGCCCACGACCATGATTGCGTCTTCAAACGACATCGATGGTGGATTTGCGCCGGCGACGCCCTCGGGCAGCTCGGTGACTTTTACGCGCGACGGAACAGGGACAGCCCTGGTGGCCGGCGCCTACACGATTATTGTCGGAACCGTTCAGAACCCTACGGTTAATGGTTCTTACACAATATCGCTGACTACCAGCGCTGGCCCGCCATCTAACCCGAATTCAACCGTTAGCATTGCGGTGGGTTCCCTTAGCAAGGTTCTAATTGTGGATAGCGCTGGCGGCGGCGGCTCTGAAATCACAACGCCGAGCTTGACGACCGACAGTGACTCCCAGCCGTTTTTTGCGGTCGGCCGCGACCAGTTCAACAGTTTTGTCAGCGATGTTTCATCCGTGACATGGGGCGTGCTTGGGTGGGG
>CAZTNL010000152.1:0-5721 GCA_964614885.1 uncultured Calditrichaceae bacterium
CCGCTGATAGCCCCTGGCCGGCTCACGCCGAAAGCCGCCTTCATCGAGTCGACGATTCTCATGCTTGCCGGACTTGCGGTCGGATTCTGGTTTTCACTGAAAGTCGGCCTCGTGCTTTTGGCTCTGGTGTTGCTGGCCGGATACTTCTACAGTTTCGCGCCCTTCCGACTCAAGGACAGGCCGTTGGCGGCGTTGCTCACCACAGGAGTGGCGGCCCTGGCGATCTTTTGCGCCGGTTGGCTCATCCACGGCGCGGTGAGCAGCGAACTTTTCATCTATGCCGTACCCTACATTTGCGCCCTCATGTCTTTCCACGTTTATGCCTCGCTGCCCGAGGGCGATGAGCAAGAGTATGAGGAGAAAGACAAAACAACTTTTGCTTTGCGCTTTGGCCTGGTGGCCACCGTATACGTAGGCCTGCTATTCGAGCTTGCTTCGATGGTGACCGCCTACCTCATGCAGGATGAATTGATTTTTTATCCGACGTTTTTTTCACTGCCTTTTTATATTTGGGCGGCCATCAGCGTCAACAAGGCGGAGATGGTGCGAGCCGTTAAGTATCCCATCCTGATGCTTGCGCTGACCATGTGTTTCAAATGGGGCATCGTGCACTCCGGGAACGCTTTTGTCTATTTCGCCGTCGCAGTCTACGTGTGTTCGAAACTCTACTACCGGCTGCGTTTCGGCGTCGATTACCCGACGCTGGCCGTCGATTCTCAGTGAAAGCCTGAATGAATCATAGCCACCGAGGACTTCTCGGTGGTTCCGGGGCAATATTTAATGAAAAGCCGAGATTTACGTCAGCATGATTGAGGTCATCAACGACAAATGCGATTTCTGCGGGACGTGCGTTGCCGTCTGCCCGGTCGACTCCATCGAGCTGTTTGAAAGCCGGATCGAAATCCTGAAGCACTGCATCGACTGCATGCTCTGCGTCTGGATTTGTCCGGTCGAGACCCTGGCGCCTCTAACTGAGATTGACGAAGCGGAATGCGAGACGATTACGACTGTATCGTAGTGGGCGGCGGGCCGGGCGGGGCGTGGGCCGCAAAACATGCAGCCGATGGCGGCGCGCGCGTGCTGCTTTTGGAAAAGGATCGCGAGGTCGGCACGCCTGTGCGTTGCGCCGAAGCCGTGGGCATCGCCGGACTGAAAGCCGTCGTCGAGCCGCAATCGCGATGGATCAGCAATGTGATCGAAGGCGCGGTGCTGGTGTCGCCGCACGGGAAGGAAGTGCTCGTAGCCGGCAATTCCGCACAGGGATACATGCTGGACCGCAAGGTTTTCGATTACGATCTGGTGCAAATGGCCAGCATGAGCGGCGTCGAAGTCTTTACAAAGGCCTACGTTTGTGGCCTGCTAAAGCCGAACGGGGCCGTGGCGGGTGTGCGCGTTCAGCACATGGGCACGACGCGGGATATTTCATCCAGATTGGTTATCGGCGCCGACGGCGTCGAGTCGCGCGTGGGGCGCTGGGCCGGTTTGCGCACCAACATCAAGCTGCGCGATATGGAGAGCTGCCTGCAGATGACGCTGTCGAATATCGATATCGATCCGCGCTACATCTATTTGCATTTTGGCCGGGAAATAGCGCCGGGTGGCTACCTCTGGGTTTTTCCCAAGAGCAGGAATCTGGCCAACGTGGGTATCGGAATTGGGGGCGATTTTGCCCGCCACAAGTCGGCCAAGCGTTATCTGACGGAGTTTATAGAAGGGCACTTTCCGCATGCGGCGGTTCTCTCGACCGTGGTCGGCGGCGTTCCCTGTGCGCCGACGCTGAAGAGAATTGTCGCAGAGGGACTTATGCTGGTCGGAGATGCGGCCCACCAGGTAAATCCGGTCTCGGGCGGGGGGATCGTTACGGCGATGTTGGCAGGAAAGCTGGCTGGCGAGGTTGCTGCCGGGGCGATTGCCGCGGGCGACATGCGCGAGGATAGGCTGGTTTCTTATGCGGAAAAGTGGCGCAAAGCGGAAGGCAAGAACCACCAACGGTTCTACAAGATTAAACAGGCGATTTACAAACTGTCCGACGACGACCTCAACCGGACGGCCGACACGGTGTTGGCGATGCCGCCGGAAAAGAGGACGCTGACCAGCATCTTTAGATCTGCGCTGCTGAAGCACCCTTCGATCGTGCTCGATGTTGTCAAGGCGTTTGTGAATTGAGGCTGCGGGCTATGTTTGATATCAATTTACGCGAGTTTTCGTACATATCCAATATTCTCAGCACCGTCCGGATTCTGCTTGCGGCGCCGATCTATTACTGTCTGTCGCTGCAGACGGAAACCGGAAATTATCTCGCGGTGTTTCTGATGTGCGTGGCCGCAGTCACCGATGCCTACGACGGGCGGCTGGCCCGCCGGCTGCAACAGAAATCTGATCTCGGCCGGATTCTCGACCCGGTGGCGGACAAGATTTGCATGGGCGTGATCGCGCTGACACTGGTGCATACGCACGACCTGCCGCTCTGGTTCTTGCTTCTGGTCGTGGGGCGCGACCTGGGCATCGTGGTGCTCGGTCTGCTGCTTAGTCTGCGAAGCAGGCATGTGGTCGAATCGAACATGATAGGAAAAGTGACGGTAAACGCGCTTGCCCTTACAGTTATTGCCTACACACTGGATTGGGGGGTGGTTAAGGATATTGCGCTCTGGCTTTCGGTAGCCTTACTCGGTGCGTCTTCGATTTCATATATGCGGACGTTGGTTCGCAGCGCATCGAGGAATTAGGAATTCCCTCAACACGGGATACAGTTGATAATTATGGCGTCGTTATTTGATAAGTTTAAACAAGGCCTGGCAAAAACCCGCGAGGGATTTGTCGGTGAAATCAGCAAGCTGGTAAAGAGCAAATATGAAGTCGACGAGGCGCTTCTCGAAGAGATCGAAGAGATTCTGGTCGGCTCAGACCTCGGAGTGGCGACCTCCATGGATATCGTTGAACAGCTTCAGGAGCACGTCAATCGGGCCGGCTTCGACGAGACGCACGAACTGGTGGGCTTTCTAAAGAACCAGCTCGGAGCTAAGTTGAAAAAGCAGCGGGTCGAGAGCGCGGAGCAGTTTTTCGCCCCGAAGCAGCGGCCGTTCGTGATCATGGTCGTCGGCGTCAACGGGGCGGGTAAGACGACGACCATCGCGAAGCTGGCCAAGATTTTCCATGAAAAAGGCAGGAAAGTGCTGCTCGCCGCCGCCGATACCTTTCGCGCCGCGGCATCGGAGCAATTGGAGATTTGGGCGGAGCGGACCGACGTCGATATCGTTCGCGCCAATCAGGGAGGCGACCCGGCGGCGGTTGCTTTCGACGCGGCGAAGGCCGCTCTGGCGCGCCAGGCCGACGTGCTCATCGTCGATACGGCCGGCCGCCTGCATACCAAGGTTAACCTGATGGAAGAACTGAAGAAAATCAAGCGCGTCCTGGGCAAAGCGATCGAAACATCGCCGCACGAGGTGCTGCTGGTACTGGACGCGACGACGGGGCAAAATGCCATCGTCCAGGCGCGCCAGTTCAAAGAGGCCGTCGGAGTCACCGGGCTGGTGGTGACAAAACTGGATGGGACGGCAAAGGGGGGCATGTTGTTTTCCGTGAATGATGAGCTCGGTCTGCCGGTGCGATTTGTCGGAATCGGGGAATCGATGGACGACCTGGAGCCATTTGAGCCGGCTACATTTGTGGAGGCGCTGTTCGCATGAAGATTCATCTTACGACACTCGGTTGTCCCAAGAATCTGGTGGACTCCGAACATTTGCTCGGCGGCCTGCAGGGCGACAGCGTCGAGTTCGTCGCCGACCCCACAGATGCCGATACGATTATTCTCAATACCTGTGGGTTCATTCAGGGAGCGAAGGAAGAATCGATAGATGCCATTCTGCAGGCGATTTCTTTGAAGAAAGAGGGAACGTGTTCGCGCGTCTTTGTGACCGGATGTCTTTCACAGCGCTATCCCGATGAGTTGCAGCAGGAGCTGCCGGAAGTCGACGGTTTCTACGGGAATCGCGACATGAATCAGATCCTGCGCGAGTTGACCAGTGAGCTTGATTTGCGCCGCGAAATTCTGGGCGAACGCCTGTTGGCGACGCCCAGCCACTATGCCTATTTGAAGATTTCGGAGGGCTGCGAGAACCCCTGCACCTTTTGCTCGATTCCGGGCATCCGCGGCGCGTTCAAGAGCCGGCCGCTGGAGGCCCTTGCCGAGGAGGCCGGGGCCCTGGCGAGAAAAGGCGTGCGCGAATTGATCTTAATCGCTCAGGACTCAACGGTTTACGGTCGCGACCTTTACGACCAGAGCCGGCTCGTCGAGCTCCTTGCGAGCCTGTCCGAAATCGATGAACTCAAGTGGATTCGACTTCTTTACACATACCCCGCGCATTTTTCCGAAGAACTTATCGGGATCCTTTCGGAGAAGAAAGACGTTCTCAAATATGTGGACATGCCGGTCCAACATGCATCCAACCGGCTGTTGCAGAGAATGGCGAGAAAAACGACACGTGAAGCCATGCTGAATATCGTTGAGAGCTTGCGGAAAAACAACCCGGAAGTGGCGCTCAGGTCCACGGTCATTTCCGGATTCCCCGGCGAATCAGAGGCGGATCACGAGGAGCTTTGCGATTTTCTCGAGGAGGCGCGTTTCGACCGTTTGGGCGTATTTGCCTATTCTCCAGAAGAGGACACGCCCGCCTTTGTTTTTTCGGGAGCGGTGCCGGAACACGTCGTTCAGGAAAGACTGGCCCAGATAACAGACATTCAAAACCAGATATCCTGGGAGAAAAACGAGGCGCTCGTCGGCAAGACGCTCGAGGTTGTCATCGATGAATTCGACGATGCGACTGGAACTTATTTAGCGAGAACGCATTATGATTGCCCGGAAATCGACAACTCCGTTAGCGTGCGGGCGACTGCTTTGGCGCCGGGACAGTTCTGCGAGGTCAAAGTGACCGGGTGTTCCGATTACAGCCTGGACGCCGAATTCGTGTCGGAGAAAAAGCCGACGATGAAGTCGCCCGGCTGATACATTTATCCAGCGGTTTTGTGCATTGAGCGCCTGCTCTTGGAGTCGGATCAGGTGAAGGCACGTCCGCAAGCTCTGAAGCGAGGCCCGTCATGAAGAGAATTCTTATTGCCATCGTTCTGATTCTTCTGGTGCAACTCTGTGGTCAGGAGACTCAGGCAGCCACTTCTGCTGCCGTCACGGCCATCGTCGAGAACGATTCCCTCGATTTCGATATGGAAACCTTCTATGCGGCAGGAATCATTCCGGGCACGAGTCGCCTCGACATTTATCTGAGTTTGACTTATGACAAAGTGCAATTTATAAAGGCGGGCCGCGACAGCTTCCAGGCGGAGTTAGAGGCCAACATTGACCTGACTGATGCATCCGGTAACCCGGTTCATTCCAAGACCGTCCATCAGAGGGTCAGAGTGGGCGACATCAAGCAGGTGAAGTCGACCGAAAAGGTTTCGGTTATGCTGGTACACCTGGAGGTGGAGCCAAAACTCTATCAGGTCCGCACCACGGTTCGCGACATGGAGACGGATGCCGTGGGCGTAAGAACAACGACGATCGATGTGCAAGGATTTCCGGAAGACACCTTTGCTGCCAGCGGCATTTTGTTTCTCGACGATATCGAAAAGCAGGGCGACCAGTACATGAAATTTCACCCGCGCGCGTCGAGGTACCAAAATCAGAAAGGAAGGTTGTTGGCCTACGTGGAAGTGTATGATGTTGCC
>CAZTNL010000152.1:5821-6920 GCA_964614885.1 uncultured Calditrichaceae bacterium
ATCGACGAGGTCATAAAAGTGATGCGATACATGGCTGATAAAGACGAGTACAAGCGGATGATGGCTGCCGACGACGCCGGCAAGTATATCGAGTTTCGTGATTTCTGGAAGCAGCACGATCCGACGCCGCTGACTCCGGAAAACGAGTTGCGGGACGAATACTATCGTCGCGTGGCGTACACGAACAAGAAGTACCGGTCCGTCGGCGAAAAGGGGTGGGAATCGGACCGTGGCTGGGTCTATATCATCCTGGGGCCGCCGGACACCATCGACCGAAATCCTTCCTTGAACAACGCCGGCTTGCCTGGAAAAACGATCAAGGCCATCCAGGTATGGAGTTATTACCAGCACGAAATGCAGCTCATTTTCTACGACGATACCGGCTTCGGCCGCTTTCTGCTGGCCAACCGGCAGACGTTTTACGACGCTCTTCGCTGAGCCCTGGATGACGCCTGCTCCCGGGGAGCCGCGTCTTATTTATAGAACCAAGCCGGGGAAGTACAATGGTGCCACGACGTTTCCGATTTCTGAGTGCGGGACAGGCTGCCATGAGCCTCGCTGCGGCGGTACTGCTGATGGCCATCCCGCTGCAGGCGCAGATCGCATCGCGGTCGCCCTTCGCTTTTTCCGACCGCCGGATCAAGAGTGACAGCGTCTCGTTTGAGCTGAGAACCTTCAGTACGGCCGGCGCCCGGCCGGAACAGAGCAAACTGATCCTGCAGCTTGGCATTGCCAACAGCCAGTTGCAATTCATCAAGCACGACAAGAAAACATTCAAGGCTGACGTAGCGGTGGGCGTCGCCATATTCGACACGGCCGGCGCTTCCGTGCAGGAGGACGACTGGACGGAAACTTTTTTCGCCGACAATTTTGACAAGACGACTTCGGAGCACGAGTTCAACGCAACCCAGGAGTTTTATACCCTGCCGCCCGGGATATATGACGTTCGGATTTCACTCGAGGATGTAGAAACCGGGCGGACGGGCGGTCTGCGCCGGAAGGTGAGGGTGCGGGACTTCAGCGGCGACAGCCTTGCGGTCAGCGATATCATCTTTTTGCGCTCAGTCGATTTCCTGCAGGAAGGTTCGGGGAAGACGGC
>CAZTNL010000153.1:0-6903 GCA_964614885.1 uncultured Calditrichaceae bacterium
GGGTGTGGGGGGCGGGGGTATGGTAGACAACCAACACGAAATGCGTGCCCATATCCCGAAACGCGAGACGGAACATCAAAAAACCGGACCACGCGTCCAGATTGCCACCGGGCGGAGGCTGCGGCACTGAACCGATCGTAGAGTTGATCGGATTGACCGGCAGAAAGTTCGGCCCCGTGAGTGTCGTGAGGCCCGGATTTGCGAAATTCGGAACCATGTCGAATTGCGCCAGCCGTGATTGTGCGGCCTGGAAACCGAGGAAAATGCCTCCGGTCGCCGGCGCAGAAAAACCATCGACATCGGCCGGCAGAAAACCGTCGATGCCGGGCAGCAGTGCCGACATGTTCCGAATCACGATCGTCGCGGTCGGATTTCCGACAAGCATCTTCGCGCGATCCATCGCCGCCGCATCCATATTGAAAGCGCCGCTGAAGTTACGGATTGTCGCGTAATAGGCGTCATTCATTACGCCCATTTTCGGGTAGTCGTTGCCTGGAGTGCTGAACTGATAACGAAAGTAGCTGCCTGTCGGATCCGGCGTTGTCGACACCGCGACACACTGATCTGAGCTGAAAACGAACTGGCTCAGCAGCCAGCGGTCGGCCAGGGGATCGTACAGTACAACGGGGTCGCCATCGTTGTTGAGTTCGCAATTGCCACCAAAACCATTCCAGAGGTCGCTGGTGTCGAACGGCCCAAGAAGGGTATTGCCGGCCTTATCGAAGATCTCACTTACAAGGTTCACCATTTGAACAACATGATTAGGGCCGACGTCCATATTGGGGTCTGGTGGTGCTACCCGGAAGCCTACTATAGCCTGGTTGTCGAAGTTGTTGGCACCTTCGAAATTCTGCAGCGTAGGTCCTGCCGCCCGCGTCGCTCCATCCCGCTGCCAGGCGCGGTCCGCCCGCCGAGAGCCACGACGCTCATCATTGACTTCGGGCAGCCGATTCGGCATCTCCCGCGGAGCGAGATCGCCCACGTTTTCAGAAACCGGCCGGATCATGTCCCGGAGCGGCCTCGAAACGTCAAATTTCTTCGCGCGAATAACCGTGACACGCGAAGATTGCGCCCAAAGCATTGTCGCGCTTGTGAGCACTGCCAATAATACAAGTGTCATCCTTTTCATAATGTTCCTCCAATTAACTGTCGTTTGCCTGGAAAGAGCTACATTTTTCCTGCAAAACGAGTGACTCCGTACCGCCTGCTGTTCTTTTCCTGCGCGTGAATTGAATTTTCGTTTCCGATTCCGACAGTTACTCAACGCTGATTTTCAACAGAAGGGAGCCCATCGCGTCTGGGCCTCAATTCCGCATGTGCATGGCAAAATAACGGAGCGGATTCTTATCCAACAAAGGATCGAGTCACCCTGAACTCCGGCTGGAACATCCAGAACGCGTGGATGCCCGTTCATCTGGCTGACATAGGCCTCACCTCCGTTGCAGCAGGAACTGATGGTACGGCTTTCTTGGATGCTTTGATTGAAAACTTCCCCGAATCTCCCGGGGATTGAATGGTTATCTTGTACGGAGAGCTGATCGAAAGGTCGGGAGAGCACGTAGTGTGCATTGAATTTGAAACCGATATGTAGTACTCCAGGCTCCCACCCGGCATGGCCGGAAGAATGGCCTTAAAAATACCGTGGCGGCCGGCAAGCGGGAGTTTTTGAAATGATTTAGTTGCAGTGGTGCGGTAATAGACCGAAGCTCCCTTCAGTGGCAAGGGCCCGGGTACGACGTCGTGGCCGTCAAAGGCAACGCGATCGCCCTCGACGCGTGCCTCCAAGACAATCTCCTGGCCCGCACGGGCACGGGGCACGGGCGTATGCACAATGTAAGGGGCAACGGACCAGGCATGCTCGGCTACAGTCGCCGCCTGTGCCCAGGTACCCGGTTTATCAAACGCATAACCCCAGCGGCAGTGCATCATGCCAAAAGGCACTCCTTTGCCATCGTAGCGGGCGCGGAGAAACGCCGCCCACATCGGCGCGGTCGAAATGCCGTCTTCGGTCACGTCCTGGCATGAGGGCATGAGCGGAAAATCGCGATCGGCGAAAAAGTTCACACTTTCCTGCGCCAGCGAAGATTTCCACGGAATCATGATCGCATCCCCCATGCCTTCGGAGCGCATCATGTCAGCGGCAGCGGTAGTGCCATAAGTCCGCGCATTGTGTGCCGGATCCAGCATGTCGCTCCAGACAAAAATGCGGGCGTCTGGTCGCGCCTCGCGAATGGTGTGGAAATAGTAGGCAATATCATCTGCCCAGATTCGACTGCGCGACTTGCCGGAACGGAGGCACCTTTGATCCCAGGCAAAAACCCTCGTCTCATCTACATCCAACGCAAAATCTGCGGCGCCAAAATAGTCTACGGGCTGTGTACACCAACGCCAGATGTAATTTTCCGGACCGTCGGTGTGCAAACGCTGGTCGCTCCGGCAGTAGCGCACCTTCAGAACCGACCAGGGGTCCGGTCCGATATACGAGAATGAAACCTGTACCTCCTGGCCTTCGCGGATGCGGCCGCCGGGCAGTCTCTGGATAGTTGTCGGGTCGTTGAATGTCGTGCCCCGCCGCAACGGATATCCGGCAGGCTCCCCCTCGCCGGCAATGACGGAGCTGAACAGCACCTCAAGGTTGGATTGCGATGTCCGGACGAATTCCCGATAGTCGCGACCTTCAACTGCGCCATAGTTGACAGCAAAATCAACGCCTTCAGTATAGGTAGTGTCTGCGGATTCATCTGTCACCCAAACAGGCTCCTCGCTCCAGCTTTTGCCACGTGCAAAGTCGTACATCACGTTGGGAGCCGGCGTCCCAACGGAGATGCGCAGCGTCTCCGGATGCGCTGCAGAAAGAGACATGCGTTGCTGTGTGCGGATGCCCTCGAGCGTAGTCAAATCGGCGCCCCAGTTCGAGTGCGTGTTGACCCACTTCGCCCAGCCACCGACCCGTGGCGTCAGGTTTCGTGCAGATGCTGCCGCATGCAGGCGGGCAAATCTCTGCCATAGCTTCTCATCCGGGTGTCCCGGCACGGTCATGTCAAGATGGCCATAATGGTGAGAAGCCAGATCGATCATATTGAACTTCAGGCTGGCCAGGCGATCGAAATCCAGCTCCGCTCGCGCTATCAGCGAGTCGTCTTCCATCGCGTTCAGATAGAATCCATAGAATGCGCTCCGGAGAGGCATATCCCGATAGTCGATGACCGTGACCGCCGGTACGGAGACGTGTTCGCCACCCTTTCGGCCTGCTCTGAGAAGCTGCAGCAAAGACTGGACACCGTAGCCAACCCCAAATTCGTCCCGACCTGCGACGAGCACGCGGCTCGAATCCACGACCAATAGATAACCCTCACGCCCCGGGTAGCCTGGGGAGATAGCGACGCCCACCTCCGCAATGAAATCCGGGGCGAGCTGGTCTATCGTGGTGAGAACAATTGTGTTAGAGGAGTCCTCTGGCTGGTTCTCCCGGGAAAGGCGAACCGAGATGACGTCCAAAGAGGCGAGCCCGCGCTGCAACATGCCTGCCGCGTTCGCCAGGACAGTACCCTGACCGTGTAAGATAATTTCGGCTTGGTTTCCCAGGCTCAACCTTACATCTCCCCCTTTGAGTCTGACTTCTTTTGGATGGGGCACAATCGGTAGCACCCACTTTCGAGCCGGCTGCAACGAGCGTTGACCTTTCCATTGCCAAATGACAGCAACGCTCAGGAGCAGCACCAAAGCGGCCGCGATGACGCGCCGCCCTGTCATTCTACAACCGGATCAACCGGTAATGCCTCCTCCTTGACGCTTCGATCAAAAGATGTGTACAACTGACAAATACTGCGGTTAATGACCTCCCAGTCATAGCGTTCTTCCATCAACCTGCGCGCATTTCGCCCCATCGTCGCCGCGGCGTCGGGGTTGTTCAGCAACTCGACCGTTTTACTCGCGAACTTTTCCGGCGAGTCTGCCACCACGAGCTCGTGCCCGTTTCTGGCTTCGATGCCTTCGGCACCCACCGAGGTTGTGACCACGGCGCTGGCCTGCGCCATGGCATTGAGGATCTTGATCTTGGTGCCGCTGCCACTGCGCAGCGGGGCCACGAACACTGCGGAACGGTCCACAAACGGCCTCACATCGTCGACGTAACCCGTGAATGTCACAGATTCGGAACCCACCGCCGGCGTCGGACGCCGTGACGGCAACGCGCCGACAATGGTGGCGCTTGCCTGCGGAACCGAACGCACGACCCGTGGCCATATCGCATCGAACAGAAACTCGACAGCGTCCCTGTTGTAAGGATTGCGCATCGAACCGGTCCACACCAGACTGTTCGGCTGCGGGCTGATGTCGGATGGCTTGAAGAAGCTGCAGTCGACGCCGTTCGGGATGACCACGTATTCACCGTCCTCACATAGCTCCGCCAGGACAGACCTGTCATAATCTGAAACCACAACACAGCGTTCAAACAGGCCGCAGGCGTGGCTTTCGAAGTCTCTGAGCTTGAAATACTGGTTCCTGAGGAAAGCCCGCAGGAAGACGTTTCCAGCAACTTTCGCGCGCCGCTGGAGTCGCAATGACTCGACATTGTGATTGACGAGAATTCCCGGGATGTTGCGTGCGAAATCCCGGTAGCGAGTCAGGTGCAGCATATCGTAATGCACAAGGTCGATCTTGTGCGTCATGATCGTTTTGCGCACACAGGCCGCAGCCTCCGGCTCGAAATATTTCTGAATAATAAAGGGCTCCGACGACAGAGAGTTGCGAACCGCAAGGATGAGCTGACGCCAGCCGCGGTATCGCAATCTGAACATGCGCACGGTTTCGCAAAATTCATACAGCTTATCCTTGTTCTCGAAGCCGGCCTCGTTCTGCGAAAATCCAAGAAAATGAACGGTATGTTCTGCCGCAAGCGCCTTGAGGACATGGTACGTCCGGATATGGTGCCCGTGATCCACAGGAAAGGGATTCTCAGTGGAAAGGAACAGAATGTTCAACGATCTACTTCCCTCGGTTTCGTCGACGACCGCGTGAGCCGGTGCCGCAACTCGAACAGTCGATTGTAAGTCCTAAGGCCGACGGCATTTCGAACCACGGATTTTCCGCTGTCCACTAACCGCCCTTTCAGCCGGGTCAGCACACGTCCCTCGCATACGCCCCGAAAATACTCAATATCGTGACTTTTCTTGATCATAATCCGCGGCAACTCGTAGGCATCGGCGCCGACGGTAACATCCCCAAATCTTGAAGTGCAGCAAGCGGCATATTCACTTCTGCGCGCCGCTTCCAGAACACGTCCGGAGTAGGAACCATGAGGGAAACTGATAAAACTCACAGGCTTACCAAGGTACTCCTGCAGCACGCGCTTGGAGTGCATCAGTTCCCATTGTGCCTCGAGATTCGACAGGCGCTCTAGCGGGGTGTGCGAGTGAGTATGCGATTCGATGCGCATGCCGCCTCCCTGCATCTCGCGAAGCTGGGCCCAGGACATGTACTGCTTATCTTCAATCTGGCTCGTGACGACGAAAAACGTGGCCATCAAGCCAAGCGACTGAAGAATGGGATACGCGTTTGAGTAATTATCCGCCCAACCATCGTCAAAGGTGATCGCCACCAGCTTATCAGCCTTCTTCAGGTCTGCGCTGCGACGCCCTTCAAGCGCCTGTAGCAACTCGTAGAGGTTAATGCTCTTGTAGCCGTTCACAGCCAGGAACTGCATCTGTGCGCGAAACGAAGCTTCAGGTAGCGCAAACGGAGACCTGGTTTCAGGCTGTCCGTCACAACCGTCTGGCAAGACGTGATGATAAGCGAGGATCGGGATCCGGGTGCTACGATCTTTCAATTCGGGAAGCCCTTTGAGTTGTCCTTTATGCGACAGGGAGAACAGCCGCTGCCGGCAGCCGTTCGTAGACTTTCGTATAAGCGCGCGCCATTTTCTGCGCCGAGTATTCGGAAACGACCTTTTGCCGTGCGGTGCTTCCCAGCCGGTCACAGAGCTCGACGTCCAAAAGCAGCGCTTCGACCGCGTCGGCAAGCGCCTCGGGCTCGGCCGGAGGTACAATCAACGCGCTCACACCATGCTCAACTACATTGGGAATATCCCCTACCCGTGTCGCTACCACAGGTTTTCCGGCTGCCATTGCTTCCAACAGGACCATCGGCAGCCCTTCTGAAGTTGATGCAATGACGAAAATATCAATAAGTGAAAGCAATTCGGGAATATCCTTGCGTACACCGAGAAATGTTACGGATTGCTGCAACCCGGCCGTCTCGACCCAATCTTCGAGTTCGCCGCGCAGGGGCCCGTCGCCAATAATCAGTATCTTGAGCTTTTTATACATACAGGTCAAGCGTTTTGCGCACGCAAGAAGAAAAAGATATCCCTTTTCCGGAACAAGCCTGCCAATCGCCCCGACAACCACGTCTTCACCCGTGAGACCGAGTTCCTGCCGCAAAGAACTGCGATTGGGGATATTCGCAAAAACTTCCGTACCAATCCCATTGGGAATCAATTCTACGCTCCGCCCCGGAAGTGCCTCTTGTAGTTGCTGCCGCACCTCAGGCGAGACGGCAATCAGAGCGTCCATTCTGGCAAGCCAGCGTTTGTCCAGGTGGGTGTAAATGCGCGCCTTCAGACTGTATTCGGTCTCGGTCCACGGATGGCAGGTTGCCACCCTCGGCACTCCCAGCCTGAACGTGCTCATCAGCGCATAGAGATTGGCTTTGTAGCCATGCGCGTGCACTATCTTAGCGCGACCCGATTTTACATACTCCCTGATCCTCTTCAACGCTCCGCGGTCAAAGGGCCTGCTACCGGGAAACACCTCCGCCTCCAGACCCAGGTCTTCGGCCGCTGTGGCCAGTTCTCTGCACCCGGCGCTCGCGTTTTCGATAACCCCAATGATCGGGCAATAATCC
>CAZTNL010000154.1:0-6902 GCA_964614885.1 uncultured Calditrichaceae bacterium
TGCCGGCGTCGTTGGCCATAAAACTGATCTCATCATCATTATCCAGGAAACCGTCGTCAGGGACAAAGTATCCAGTCGTGTCGCCCTGTGTTCCAATTTCGTCGATTTGAAAGGGGATTTGCTGCCAGCCGGCCTCCGTGAGCGCATAAAGAAACAGCTCGTTGTTGCTATCGGTAACGCCGGCGCCGGCGAATTCAGCGAATTCGCTGCCCGGAATCACGACAGGTTGGTATGTCAGGCTTGTGTTTTGTGCCGATAAAGTGCCAGCTCCCAGTGCAAGACTCAGTCCCAGGCTACAAACTGTGAAGACGTAACGGTGGTTCATGGTATCCCTCCATTTCCCGTATTTACAAATAAGATAACTTCAACACGTGGGCAGCGTGGCCTCCCCCGGGTCACTTAAAGCTGCTGACGGCCTCGTCGACGCTATCGTAGGTATCGAAAATCGTAATCAGCTTTGTGATCATGAAGAGACTCTTGACTTTCTCCGTGACTCTGGCCAGCTTGAGCTCTCCATCTGCGTTCTTCAGCGTTGTCATCGAGCCCATGACCGCTCCCAAGCCGGAGCTGTTCATCCACTTGACTTTAGCCAGGTCGATGACAACCTTGAGAACGCCGCCTTCAACCAATTCCTTGACTTTGGTATGAATCGCTTGAGTCTCAGGCCCACCCATGAGTTTGCCCTTTAGCTCAAGAACTGCGACATCGCCTTCACGGTGCTCATTTATCTGCATTGCTGGCCCTCCTGTTGTGCTGTGGAATGTGTCGATGTGGTTAGAATAGTAAATCAAATGTAACACAATTAACCATTTGAGTCAATCTTTTTTTTCGGCGCAGCCAAGTGAATCATCCCGCGCCCAATTTAGTCCGGGAGTTGCCTAAAACATTGCACTCCGGGTGTCGATAACTTTGATGAAGAAGGTATCTGAATCAACGGACTTAGGCGATGAGAGCAAAGGTTGTAACGGTCTGCGCTGCTTTGATCATGAGCGTCGCAGTGAACGGCTATGCGCAATTCGGCCGAAGCACGCTCGGCCTCGGCACGGTCGTGGGTGTTTCAAAGCTGCAGGGTGATATTGAAAAGTCCACGCCCGGCTTGACCGGCGGACTCATGCTTCGCTATACCCCCATTCCCTACTTTGCAATGACCACAACGGCGGCTTACGGGAAGATGACCAGTGGCGTGAATGCAGTCGCCACCTATGTGCACAGCGCCACGTTTGCCGCCAACCTGTTCATTTTGCCATACAGGCTCGTCGACCCATTCATCTCCGTCGGGGTCGCCCGCATTCGGCACACGGCGCGATATGGAAACAACCATATCATCTATGACAGTGACCACAACGCGTTCCGTGGCTGGGAAACGGCCTTACAGTTTGGTCTTGGACTGGAGTTGGCGACCAGCAGGAGCTGGGCACTCAATACGCTCGTGAGCTATAACCGCACAAACATCGATGGCCTCGACGGTATTATTGAGGGCAAGAACGACGGTTTTTTCAGGGGCATGATCGGCCTGGTTCGGTATTTCAGCCTTGGCAAGAACAAAGACCTCCGCCGCGCCGCGCACGAATTTATTCAGGAACTGCCAATTTCTCAGGTCGAGAAACAACCAGTTCGGGAAGCTGGAGGCAAAAAGCCGCCTTTCCCCGACTTTACCAATGGCATTCGATTTCTTCCCGGCACGGCGGACCTGCAGCCCGGGTCGGCCGCACAACTGGACAGAATCTGTGAGTATTTAGCCGCAAATCCCACACAGGAAATCGAGCTGTTAGGAAAATCAAGCAAACCGAGTACGTCCATAGACTACGGGCTGGTGGTGGAAAGAGCGCATGCGATCAAAAACTACCTGGTCGGCAAAGGCATTTCCGCCGTGCGGATCATCATCGCCGGGCAGCCGCATTAGCGCCACCTGCTAACGCTTGCGGCTTGCTGCCTGACTCTTCGAGTGAGATTCGGATTCGGGCATCCACTGCAACGCATGCCTCTGGTTTGGGAAAGGCCACGAACGGGTTGATGTCCAACTCCTCGATCTGGGGAAAATCGCAGGCCATCTGCGACAGGCGCAGCAACATTTCCTTCAACGTCTCAATGGCGACGGATTCTTCACCTCTCACGCCCTGCAACAGCGGGTAACCGCTGATTTCGCGTATCATCTCCTCGGCGTCCGTTTCCGTCAGCCTCGCTAATCTGAAGGCCACATCACCCAGCACTTCCACATAAATACCCCCAAGCCCGAACATGACCAATCTTCCAAGGTGGCCGACCTTTATCAGTCCAAGCACGACTTCGCGGCCGTTTTCAACCATTTCCTGCAAAAGATAGCTTAGACCCGAGGAACCCACGCCGTGTCTCTCGAGGCTCGACTCGATCTCTTTGCACGCAGCGACAAGCTCCGCTTCATCAGTGAGATTGAGGCGCACAGCGCCGACATCCGACTTGTGCGTGATCTCCGGCGAGACGGCCTTGAGCACGAGCGGGTAGTGCATGTCGCCGCTCGCTGCGATGATCTCGGTCTGGTCCGAGCAGTACGCCGACTTTATTAACGGTATACCGTATGATGCGAGAATCGTTTCAACTTCCTCGTGTGACAAGTGCTCTCTGCCCTGTCCGGCGGCTTCGCGCATGATGTCGCTGACGCGTTCCCGATCTACTTTGAAAACGCGCGTCTCTCCGCGGTCGCTCTGGCGCCACGACTGATACTTCACCATCGCGGCCAGGGTTTTTGCGGCCGATTCCGGGTAGGGATAGGCGGGCACCCGAAGCCGGTGCAACTCCTCGACACCGGTGGCAACCCCGCGCACACCCATGAAGCAGCCGAGAACCGGCTTGTCGAATGCATGCGTGGCCTGCGAAATCTTCAGCGCCACTTCAGTGGGGTTGGTGATGATCGGAGCTACAAAGATAACGATCACGGAGTCAACGTTCTGATCCGCCAGAACGCAGCGCAAGGCAAACTGAAACTGCTCCGGCGTGGCTCCGGCCAGCAAGTCGACCGGGTTGTTGACGGCCGCGTCGGCCTCCAGACCTTTGCGGAGGATATCGAGTGTCTTGTTGGTCAACTGTGCCACTTCTAAGCCATAGTTGTCGCACGCGTCGGCAGCCATGATGCCCGGCCCTCCTGCATTTGTGACGATGGCCACGCGGGGACCTCGCGGCAGCGGGACAGTGGCAAAACCGAGCGCGAAATCAAACATTTCGTTGATGGTATCGGCGCGGATCACCCCACATTGCTTGAACAATGCGTCATACGCCACGTCCATGCCGGCCATGGCGCCCGTGTGCGACACAGCCGCACGCGCGCCCGCTCTCGTTCTGCCCGACTTTATCACGATAACCGGCTTTTGCTTGCTGACCTGCTCTGCGAGCGTAATAAACCTCTGCGGATTTCCAAAGCTCTCAAGGTACATGAGGATAACGTCAATACCCTCCTCCCTTCCCCAATATTCCAGCAAGTCGTTGCCGGAAATATCAGCCTTGTTCCCAACCGAGGCGAACATGGCGATCCCGAGATTGAGCTCGGCGGCATGTTCGAGAATTGTCTGCCCCAGAGCTCCGCTTTGCGATGCCAGCGCCACGGTACCCGCATGAGGCACATTCGGGGCAAAAGTGGCGTCCAACCTTACCGACTCTTCCAGATTGATAACGCCCATGCAGTTGGGGCCAATCATGCGCATGCCGCTCTTCTTTACCATGTCTGCCATTTCGCGCTCCACTCTCGCTCCTTCGGGCCCGGTTTCTTTGAAACCCGCTGTCAGGACGACCAGCCCTTTCACCCCGCACTCGGTGCATTCTTTCACAATGCCGGGAACATGCGCTTTCGGTACGACGATGACGGCGAGTTCGACTTTTTCCGGGATAGCGGAAATGTTAGGATAGGCTTTGACAGAATGAATATACTCTGCCCTCGGATTGACTGGATAGACAGGCCCGTTGAAATCAGTGCTGAGCAGCTTGTCAAAAATTTCCCGACCCAATGTCCCTTTGCGGGTCGAAGCACCGACGATGGCAACAGACCTGGGGCGAAAAATTGCATCTAAAGAGTGACTCATGGAGCTCTCCCATAACCGGATTTGTGTTCATTCTCAATCGAAGAAAATAGTCAAAAAGCCCGGGGAATGCAAGCTATCCCTTGCAAGGTAATGGATTTGCGACTAAATTACTTCATACAAAGTGGCCGCGGTGTACCGCCGGCCAGCACTCTCTTGCGAAAAAACCGGGAAATGAGGTAGAACCCGTGGCCCTATTGATAAATATTCTGCTCTGCTGCTCCTTTCTTGTACGTTGCGCTCCGCTCAGCGGACAGGACATGAGCGAAATCGGCCTGCGAGTTGCAGCCGCACAGAAGCGTTTGGAGGACCTGCGCGGCGAGCCTTTCAAACACGCGGTTAAATTCGCGACGCAGTCTCCTGAGGCTTTCGGCGCCTACCTGGATGAAACCATTTCACGGCAATTGCCTGAGAGCGCCAGCAGAAATTACGGCAAGGTTGTGCGTAAACTAGGGTTGTATTCTGGCCCCGAGCTCAAAGACTTCAGAGCTCTCGCCAGGAAAGTCATGCAAAGTCAGGCCGCCGCGTACTACGACCCGGAGGAAAAGACGTTTTTCGTTGTCATGCAGGGCCTGAGTCCACAGATGCTTGACGCGGTTTACACTCACGAACTGTACCACGGCTTCCAGGACCAATATCACGACCTGAGTGCATACCTACTGGCCATGGCAGATGGCAAGCTCAACGACGACCAACTGCTTGCCCGACAAGCGGTTGTCGAAGGCGAGGCGACCTACCTCATGACCTTGAGCAGTCTGCAGACGATGCTCGGTAGCATCCCGCCGCCAAATCTGCTGCGAATGGCCGTGCAGGCCCAGTCGCAATTGGGAGTGCCTCAGTTGCTTGAGATGGTGCAGCAGGTCCCATCGACGACAGTGGGCGGGGAAGGCGTACAGCAGGCGATTGCCGACATGCAGCACATACCTGGTTTCATCCTTGAGAACATGGTCGGCGCCTATTTGAAGGGGATGGCCTTTGTGTTCGAAATTCAGCAGCACGGTTGGAAGAAAGTGGACGAGCTTTACACCCGACCTCCCGTGTCCACCGAACAGATTCTGCACCCGGACAAATGGCTGGCGGATGAGAAGCCGGTCGTGTTCGCCTGGCCGGACGAGACACGACAGCTCCCGCCCGGATGGCACACTCTGGAGACCAATACCCTTGGCGAGCTCCAGTTGCGCCAGGTATTTACGGAGAACGGTCTGCATGAGATAGCGGAAAAGGCAAGTGCGGGTTGGAATGGGGATAGCTTCAAGGTTATCGAAAGCGACGATGGAGGGACGACCGTGCTTTTGCTCGCAACCAGCTGGGATTCATCCGCGGAAGCCAAAGAATTCAGCGCATCCTACAACAAGTTAGCCAGGGCTAAATATCCAGGTAAAGAAGCCGAGGTGCGAATCTGGCGGAAGGCCAATGAGGTTTACGTCACAGAATCGGTACCAAAGGCAGTAGCCGGTGCGTTCAGCGCCTACGTTGAGAGAATCGCAAGAGACTGATTTAAATAGAGGTTACTCGGAAAGCAGCGTTCGTTTCGCCCGTTGTGAACTTCCGAGAAGCACCGCGGCAATTTCGTCCCAAAGGGCATACTTTTGAATGTAGCTTGCATCTCCGACGTAGAGTCCGGTGGTCTGGCTAAGAACGATTCGCAACGCCCCCTGGAAATCCTTCGGATTCTTACCAAACTGTGCCGCGAGAATGGCGCCGTAGACCGGAGAATCCCGGTCAACCAGCTCCATAGCGAGGCTCGCGCCACCCTCAACGCTCATCCACCAGTCTGCACCGGCATTCTCCGCATCCTGAATGGCAAGCCTTGGAAAGAAGCAGCCGACCACTGAATAGTCGACTTTATCGGCGATGGCCGTCGTGTTATAACTTTCAGTAGCCCAGTCGTCCTCAGGAACGTGCCCTCTCGAAGCCCAGTTGACGCCATACTCGTAGTAAGTGGGGTACCAGCTGCCGACGAAATTGCCGATCGGCAGCGTTGAGTCCACCCTCTTTATACGAGCCGTCAGTGTCGTGAGGAATGACTGTATCGATTTGGCCCGGTACTCAACCCACTTGTTGAACAATCGCCCGGGAACCGCCTCCCACGCATCGTTGACATACTGCCATTCGAACACGTCCTCAGGCCACCAATCCGCTTTTTTGCTTCCAAGATAGGCTTCAAATCCGCTCCGTGACTGGTCGGAGAAGTCTGATTCGATGCCGGAAAAACGCATTTTGTCGAGAATGATGCCATCGAAGTTGTACTCCTTCACGAACTCCTCGACTACGCTGATTTCATAATTTTGCACAGTGCGATTTAATGGGTTCGCATACGCGATCGGACCATGCGCCCATTGTGTAATCGGCATGACTTCAGGCTTTTGATTCTCGACCACATAAACCGTGGACTGCCAGTCAGAATGCTCCCGGTAGACGGTTCCCTTTCTTTCCAACATCTGTCCCTCGGCAAAAACAGGGTACAGCGCATATACCTGCAACTGCCGGCTGCGCCCCTCGTCGAGGAAAACCCGCAGCAGATCGAAATCAAGCGGCACCCGCGTGCCCTTCCATTCGAGCAACCTGGGCGCGATTTTGCTATCGTAAAGCACCTGACCATTGTTGGCTTTGACGCCAATGGCGATGGCCTGGAAACCCGATGTCCTCGCTCGATCAAGCAGTTCCAGGATGCCCCGGCGACTGGTCAGTTCCTTCAGGCTACGCAACGGATCGACCCAAAGCACGGCGACTTTATCGGAGATCTGCGCGAAGATCGGAGTCCCGCCAAGATAAAGAACAAAGAAGGCGATGAGAATACGTTGAATCATGACCGTAGGATGGCCTTTCACGGCAAACCTGGACTGAACACGAGAT
>CAZTNL010000155.1:0-6896 GCA_964614885.1 uncultured Calditrichaceae bacterium
AGGTACTTTGTCATCTCTTCGCGGCTGTACGGCTTGGTGCCGTTGAGCACGCCGTGGATGACGCCTTTGGTCTCGAAGCGTTCGACGAAGTCGTAGGCCCAGTGGTTGAGCGGCACGTAAGTCGATTGCGCCAGGCAGACGCGCGCCGCCAGCAGGCTTAGCGTGACAAGAGAGAGGTGCCGTCGATAACATGGCCCGGCAGCGCGTTGTTTTAGTCTGAATTCATTCATTCCAAATCAATTTGAATTTCAATTCTTTGCTTCTTTGTTCTTCGTGGTTTATGAATTATTCGGGTTAGCAGTTTGGAGTGCAAAAGTTTACTTTTGCACCGGGAAACACTCCGCTAAGCTTCCGTGGCTATCGCCTTTACGACTTAGTCGTGCGGGGATTTTTCAGAACGCCCAAGCCGCTTGCGCAGCCAGGCCCGGGAAGACTTGTAGTCCTGGCCGAGTTCGCCGGTTATTTGCCGGACTTTGCTGAAATCGCCTTCATTTTTCTTTACCTTTTCCGCAAATTCAAAGACGAACGCCGCGAACAGGCTGGCGAAAAAGGTCAGCAGGCCTGCCACCAGAACCAGAAGGCGCCGTTTGGGACTAGAACGGCGTTCTGGCGGCACGGCCTCGTCGAGCACCTGCACCGTCGGAGTGTCCCGGGCTTCCTGAATTTTGGCGCTGTAGTACTGCTGGTTGAGAAGCTGCCAGACGGTCTCCTGCACCTTGACTTCCCGCATGAGGTTGGCGTAGCGCAGCCCCACTTCCGGCACATCGGCGAACGGAATGAAGTAGTCGCGCTGTTCTTGGTAAGGCACGGAGTTGCCGTACTGCAAGTGCTCGAACTGTTTTTTCAATTCGTCCAGTTGCTTTTGCAGGCGCAGGGTCACCGGATTGCCGCGCTTCATGGTCTGGCGGGCCACCTGCAGCTCGACCTCCTTGGCCATGATGGTGCCCTTGATTTCGCCGGCTTGTTCGATGGCCACTTTGGTTTGTTCCTTCAGGTCGACCGCCTTATATTTTGCCTGAAAATTCGCCAGGGCGCGGGATGCTTTGTTCAAATTGGCCTGCGTCTGCGCCAACTGTTCTTCGATGTAGACGCGCGAGCTTTTCGCCCTGGAAGTGCTTTTTTCCTGATTGAGGCGGTCCAGCTCGGCGACGAAGGCTTTGGCGGCCTGTGCGGCGAGCAACGGGTCGCGCATTTCCACATCGATTTGAATCACGTCCTGTTCGCTCGCCGTGATAGACGTGCGGTCGTGCAGTCGCTCGATGGCGTCTACTTTCAGCGGCAGATTCCAGATTTCAATCAAGCTCTTCTTGCCGCCGTCGAAGTCGTATTTTTTCTCCAGAACGCCCTCGGCGACGGTGCGGCTGCGCAGAATTTCCTGAAATATTTTGGACGTACTTGCAGAAATGCCGGATAAATTCAGCAGTGAAGTCGGCGCGTTGGCCAGGAGTCCCTGGAGCGCGGATTGGTCCCCGTCTTCCGGCGGCAAGATCGAGGTGGTGGCGGTGTAATACTTCGGCAGAAACAGGCTGATGAGGCCCATGAGCACGGCCGCGACGAGCGTGTTGCGCACGATCATGCGCCGCCGCTTGACGATCACATGCAGGTAGTCGAGCAGGTCGATCTCTTCAAAATCGTTATTGTTGTTCATACCGTTGACTCGCGTCTCGAGGCTGCGCCCGTGCGAATTCATCTGATGTTTCCTCTTGCGATGCGATTTCCGTGATTCTAGTTTCTTGTGGCGCGATCGACGACCAGGTAGATGGTCGCCATTTGCGTCAGAACGGCCATCGTCTGCAGGAAAGCCGGCCAGAACTTCCAGCCTGATTTTCTCGGCACCCAGATGATGTCGCCGGGCTCAAACGATTTGACGTCTTCGTCGTCCAGCACCTCGCCGGTCACTTTCACCACCTTGGTCTTGCTCAGTTTCGCGTCCCACGAAGGGCCGCCTGCCCGCGCCAGGTAATAGTCGAATTTGGCGCCTGAAGCATAGGTGACGCCTCCGGGCTTAGCGACGCTGCCGGTTACGGTGACCACGCGCGGCGCTTTGGGAATGACGATGAGGTCGCCGTTTTCGAGAACGATATCCTCGCTGGCGACGTGCTCGTTCATCAGCTTATCGAAATCGACGACGATGCGATCGACATTGGACGAGTTTTGCCGCATGACGAAGTACTGGTATTCGAGATCGGTCATCTCTTCCCGCCGCATCTGCAGGAGACGTTCGAACTCTTTATCTACATTCTGATGTTTGTCGGGCCGGATGACATGCGCTTCCTGCAGAAAGGCTTCCCGGGTAAAGCCACCGGCCTTGCGCAGCACTTCGCTGAGGTGGGTGCTGTCCTTGACGATCGAGTAGGTTCCGGGAAACATGACTTCTCCGCGGACCTGCACCGTGAGTCCGACTTCCCACTCGGGAATCTGGCGGATGAAAACCTGGTCGTCCTCTTCGAGCGCGATATCGGAATGGCCGTCGGCGCCGTCGTTCAGGTGCGCCAGCCCTACTTTGATAAACCGGGTTGGCTTGCCGGGGTCTATCTTTGCGACCTCGGCTTCCAGCGTGTACGCCTTGCGCGTAAGGTTGCCGGCTTTGAGTATCAGGTCGCTCACGTGCATATTGTCTTCGAGCGCGTACTTTCCGGGCTTACGTATCTCACCGAAAATCGCGACCTCGCGCTTATGAATCTGCTCCATCTTGGAGTAGACATGCACTTTGTCCGCGTTGCGCAGCACGATGTTATCCGTGCTGTCCCCGCCGGCGATACGCGTATAATCGATATAGCGCAGCGTGCGGTGGCCGTCCGGTTCAATGCGGCTGATTTCGAGTTTGCGCGGGTAGGCGAGATCGGTCAGCCCGCCGGCAAGTTCGATAAGGTCGGTAAGGCGCTCGTCCAGCGCCGGCTTCAACTCGAAGATGGCGGGTCTGCCGACTTCACCGGAAATCGTGACGCGATTCCTGGCCAGCGGCACGTAGATCCTGTCGCCGGCCTGCAAAAACGTGTCTTCGCTGTTGCCGCCGGTCATGAGGAAGCGGTAGAGGTCGACGCTGGTGGCCAGGGTGTCGTTGCGCATGAGCTCAATACCGCGGATCGACCCCTTTTCCGTCGGTCCGCCGGCGAGAATGACCGCGTCGAGGACTGTGTGCAGGGCGCTGAGCACATACTTGCCCGGCCGCACCACGTCTCCCACGACCGCCACGATAACTTGTTTGGGTTGCAGCAGCATGACGTCGAGGTTGAAGTTGTCGTAGAATTGTCCCAGCTTGCGGCCCAGCACCTTGTTGAATTCCGGCAGGCTCAGCCCCCAGACATCGATCACACCGACCGGCGGGACGAATATCTTGCCTTCAACATTGACCGTGACGTCGATGTTCTCCTGTACCTTGCCGAGGAGGTAGACGCCGAGGCGGTCTCCGGGACCGAGCATGTAGTGGGGCGGCAGAGTCAGCGCGCCGGCATCGGGAGCGACCACGGTCTGCTGAGTGCCGCCGAACAGATCCCGGCCGAATACGGCCAGGCCGCCGCCTTTTCCCGGCTGTGGAGCGTCCGGAACGGCCAGAGGCCGCATGGAGCTCTGTTGCCTGGAATAAAAGTCTGAGGATTGGGTGCCGCGGGGAAAACTACTCAGTAAGGTGTCCGCGACTGTCGCCGGAAGCGTTTGAGAAAATGCCGGTATCGCGCAGGCGAGAATGAGTGGCAGAACCCCGGTGCATATCAACATCCTGTTCATTCGCGACAATCCATTCTAACTCTGAGAGCTGCATCTGCTAAAGAACGCTAAATATAGAAAAAATACACACTACAGTCAACAGATGTTGCAGAAATTACATTTTTGAAAATAAAATAAACGCGGCCGGGAAATAGGTTATGGATTTCCCGGCCGTGGTGGTTGAGGGAGGAAGAAATTTTTACCGGAGCAGCGTCATTCGGCGCACGCGGCGCTCGATGGAAACGTCGACGAGAAGATCCCCCCGCTGCTCTTCGCGCTTTACTTCCAGGCTATAGATGTAAACGCCGCTGGGTACCTGCAAACCGTCCTTGTTCTTGCCGTCCCAAACCACGGTGTGAAACCCGCCCGGCATCTGGCCTTTGACCAGCGTCCGTACGACCTGCCCCAGTGGGTTATACACCTTGAGCAGAATCTTGCGCTGTTTTTCCAGAAAAAACCGGATTTCGGTTTCCGGGTTGAATGGGTTGGGATAGTTTTGAAAAAGCGCAAACGTTTTGGGCGCAACCGGGTCTCCGCTGCCGGAATCGATGCGGCCGTTATTTTCGAACACGTAGGTGACATCGGTAGCCGGGTCGATCGGGTTCGGCGTGGCGGCAAGGTCGAGCACCTGCTTCACATTCAGGTGGTAGGTGATGTTCTCTGCATGGGCGCTGGTGATGAGGTGCACCGTCGATGTGTTGTCGTCGCGAATGGCGCCGAGCACCTCGACCCCGGGCGTGATGCTGTAGTTGCTTTCACTTTCCGCCGAGGTCTTTTCGACCGGTTCGCTGAAGTTCAGGTCGATTTGCGTGCGTCCGTTGACGACTACGGTCAGCAACTGCGGCCGCGTCGTGTCCACCGTCTGGATGTTGACGTCGTAGCTGAAGGAGCTGTTGGTTACGATGGCATTGTCGGAGAGGTCGCGGATGTTGTTGACTGTCAGCCGGTAGGTGACGTCGTTCTGATGCGCGGACGTGACCAGCCGGACGACCGTCGGACTGACGCTTCTGGCAGCCTGCACGACCTGGACGTTGTTGTCGATTTGGTAATTGTTCTTGTCGTTCGCTGTTTGTTCGCTTACCGGCTCGCTGAACACGACATCCAGTTGCGTCGCATCGACCACGATGATGTTGTTCAATTGCGGCGGTGTGGAGTCACCGGTGGGGTTGGGCACGGTGTAGCTTCTGGCGGTGCCGGCCCGAATCTGGTTGCCGTCGACGTCGGCAACGTTGCTCACGGTGAGAATGTACGATTGCCCGTGCTGGTGGGTGGTGGTCAAAAGATGCACGGTCAACTGGTCCGGGGCGAGCACGGCGCCAATTACGCTCACGCTATTGCTGATAGAGTAGTTGGAAACAGTTTCGGCCGAGGTTTTGTCCAACGGTTCGGAGAAGACGACGTCCAGCTGGGTTTCTCCCTTCAGAACGATGTCGACGAGGTCGGGTGGGTTGCTGGCTGAAATGCCCGGCGTGGCCGAAACTTCGGCGGAGAAGTCGCTCTCGTTGCCGCTGAAATCGTATGCGGTCACGGCGAAGTAGTAGGTCTTGCCGTCCTGCAGGCGATTCCAGGTAAATTCCGTGGCGCTGCCGACATCGACGGTTCCGGTATAAACGCCTGCGGCTTCACCGATATAGATGTTATAGCCTGCAAGATCAGATTCGGTGTTGGCGTCCCAGCTTACCGTTACCGTACCGGCCAGGCACATGCCGTGAATCATGATTCCCATAATGAAGGTTAACGTTGCTGCCATGCAATTCCGAGCAGTCTGTGCCATGAAGTATCTCCTATGATCCAAGTCTTCTCCCTAAACGGTTCCGCCGCAATTGCAAAGGGTGTGCCAGCTGTCCGTGCCATGGTGTAAGATTTTATAAATTAAATGGTTAGTTCGTGGACGGAACGTCTGGCAGGCGCGGAAACATTGGCCGGATTACGGGACGGTATTACAGATGCGTAATGGGCGGGTGATGACGAGAAAACGATGTCTGAGGAGGGTCGAAACGACAGTGTTGGGGGCGTGGCGGTTGTGCGTTTGCCACGTGGGGCAGGGTGGGGCAGAGGCGTCAGCTATTCTTCTTCCACGAAGCGTGCGTAATGTCGTAATGATTGATCTTGTAGTTGAGTGCGCGCGGCGAAATGCCGAGCAATCCCGCAGCTTCCTTTTGTACCCAGTCCTTCACCTCGAGCGCTTTCAGAATCGTTTCCCGCTCGATGGTCTCCAGGTGCAGGGTGTCGAAGCAAATGAGCGCGTCGCCGGCGCGTCTGCGGCGATCATGGCCACCGGCGGCAAAGTAGTCTTTCCCGGACATCGCCAGGTCTTCGGGCGTGATCGGCTGGTTTTCTTCGGCCACAAGGACAGCGCGTTCGATCAGATTCTTGAGCTCGCGGATGTTTCCGGGCCAGGAATGGTTCTGAATCAGCGTTTTGGTCTTTTCATGAAAGCCTGCAACCTCTTTGCGGATCTCCTGCGAGTACTTCCGCAGGAAAAACTCTGCGATGATTTGAATATCTTCTTTGCGTTCGCGCAGCGGCGGCACGTCGAGGGTGACGACGTTGAGCCGGTAGTAGAGATCGGCGCGGAAGTTTCCGACCTCGATTTCATCGATCAGGTTCTTGTTGGTCGCTGCGATCACCCGGACGTCGACTTCGATGTCTTTGTTGCCGCCGACCCGGTTAAAGATCTGGTCCTGCAGCACTCGCAGAATCTTTGCCTGCGTGGTCAGGTGCATGTCGCCGATTTCATCGAGGAAAAGGGTGCCGCCGTTGGCCTGCTCGAACTTGCCGATTCGGGTCTGGAACGCGCCCGTGAAGGCGCCCTTTTCATGCCCGAACAATTCGGACTCCAGCAGGTTTTCCGGCAAGGCCGCGCAGTTGACTTTGACGAACGGTTTGTCGGAACGGTCGCTGATAAATTGCACCAGGCTGGCGATGAGTTCCTTGCCGGTGCCGGTCTCTCCATGGATCAAGATCGTCGCATTGCTCTTCGCGACCTTCTTGATGATTTTGAAAATTTCACGAATCTCCGGGCTTCTGCTTACGAGCGGGTAGTGAAAATCAAAGCCGAAGTTCTTGCCACTCCATCCATTGTTTCCCGGACTGGAGCCGTCTTTGCCGTCAGACATCGTTAATCTTTTGATCTCCTCCAGAACATCCATGTTGGCGTCGCTATCCACGTAATTATCGACCATAGTTGC
>CAZTNL010000156.1:0-6843 GCA_964614885.1 uncultured Calditrichaceae bacterium
GCATATTGGAGATGAACCACGGCGCCTTTTTTCAGCAGGACATCCCGCGGCTCGACTCTGTAAATGGGGCCGCTGACTTCCAGGCCCGGCAGCGTGGTTTCGCTGTCAACTTCGATGCGAGTGTAGATGGGATGGTAGAGCGAGCTCGCCCCGAAGTTGACCCAGAGCTTCTTGTCTTCGGAGAAAATCCGGTCGTTGCTTTTCGGTCTGATTCTTTCTGCCTCAAACTCTTCGATGACCGAGTACTGCTCTCCGCTCAGGCTCTGCAGCGTGAGCAGAAGCGGGTGTTCGGTGCCGCTCAGATGGCTCAGGTCGATGCGTCCGACATAGCTCTTGAGTGAGGTCTGGTGCAGGGCCACCAGTTGCGAATCCCATCGCCCGGGGTATAGCGTGGCTGCGGGCACGCCGCCGAGAGTGTTGTTCGAGGTTATTTCCACCCGGACATAGTCGCTGTAGTAGTCATAGTCGACCTGGAGCTGCGGCGGGGGCGAGTTTTCTTCAGCAGCAGCACGGACATAATAGTATGGGTACGATCCCGCGCCAAACTGGTCGCGGCTCTCGAAGCGAAGAATCAGCGGCGACGCGTTACGAGCCGCCGGAACGATAACATTGTCCGTGGGTTCAAATGCATCGTCAGTGGTGGCGTCGCCCCCCTTTTCCTCATCGTGCGATGGCGTTGTCGCCCAGTCGAACGGCAACTGTTCCCACCGGCGGCCTTTGAAGATAAACGCATTGACCTCCTCCACCTCGTTGAGGTCGAATGTCAGGACATTCTCCAACGTCAGGGCTCCGTCCTCATCTTCTTTGATGACCGGGTGAATGTCGTAGGTTGGACCGACGCTGAGTTTTCCGGAAACCGTGCTGACATTGCCAAAAAAGTCTGAGACCACGATCCGAAAATCGTGCAGCCCGGGAAACAGGGTACCCACACCTTGCGCTCCGCCCGCTTCTTCGGCTGCGCCTGCCAGCGCCGGCGCCGCATTCAGGGGGGCGCTGCTCACCACACCGGCCCAGGTTTTGTTCGGAACGTACGGGGTTCGCAGGTTGAAGCGGTCCTTGTACAGCTTGTAGAAGCGCCCAAGATTCCGACGGCTCAGCCGGTAGTCGCGTTCGAGTTCCACCATCGGATTGTTTTTGAAGGAAATGCGGTCGTAGCTGTAGTGGAAGCGTTGTACGTCGTCGACAAACAGGGTCAGACTGTAGACGCCATAGCGGTTCGAGGAAGTACTGCTCTTGTCGTAGCTCGACACGCCTATGCCGACGTTGCCCCAAACCGAAACCGGCTCGGGCACAAAGTATTGCCCGCTGCGCTCCCACTGCGGCGTAACCACGAGCGGCCGGTAATCGCCGTCCACTTCAGAGTTGGTGTCGAGCGGTGTAAAGCTCAGCTTGCGGACAATAGGAGCAATGCGGTCTGGCAGGCGGTAGCCTTTGAGCAGCGGATTGGTCGGGCGGTTCGAGGCGTCTCTGATTTCAAAATGCAGATGCGGCGCGCCGATGCCCGTTTGGCCGGTGTAGGCGATGACCTGACCGCGGACCACAGGCAGGGTTTGCGATTTCAGGAAAATGTTGACGCGGTATTTGCCGGTGCGTTCCTGCTCGGCATCGACATATTTCTGCAGCGCATCGGAGAATTTGGACAGATGCGCGTAGACGGCGACTTCTCCGGTGTCCAGCTTCAGATAAACCGCCTTGCCGTAGCCGTAAGGCGAAACCGATATGCGCCAGACATAGCCCGAGCGGACCGCGAAACACTTGAATCCGGTTCTCCCACGCGTGCGGATATCGATGCCGGTGTGAAAACGGCGGGCACGATATTCGCCGAAGGTAGAGGTCAGCGATTTGCTGGCGTCCGTTGGCCAGAGGTAGCCGTTGTCGGCGGCACGGGTTTGTACGTCGGCAAAAAAGCACGCCAGAATCAGAAACCAAGCGAGAAGTGGGCGGCGATTGATCATTTTCTGGAATCTCGTGTCATGTTCAATAAAACGTCCGGGCGATCGCTGATAATTCCGGTAACGCCCCAATCGATCAATTTCTGCATCTGCTGTTTTTCGTTGACGGTCCAGACGAGGCAGAGGTAGCCTTTTCGCTGGATCTTCTGGAAGAGTTGCTTGGTCAGGAGAGCCTGGTCGATATGAATCGCGTGGGCTCCGGAAATTCTGGCAAAGAAGATTTCAGTGTTGCGCACGTTCAGTTTCTTGTTGATGAGAAAACCGCTTTTGGCGTTCGGGTCAACTTTTCTCAAACGGCGCATGATCAGCGGGTTGAAGGATGAGATGATGGTGTTTTCGAACAGGCCGTGCCGCTTCAGCGCGGCGATGACCTTCTCTTCTATCCGGTGTTCAGCCGGCAGGCCGTTGGCTTTGATCTCTACGTTCAGAAGCAACCGGCCACCGACGAGGTCAAGTGTTTGTTCGAAGGTGGGCAGCGGTTCGTTTGTTTCCTGGCCGTCGCGGCGCAGCCGGACATCCCGCAGTTCGTCCAGTGTGAGGTTTTTCACCTGGCCGGCACGGCCGGTCATGCGCTTGAGGCCGGGGTCATGGAAGACCACCACTTCTCCGGAGGCACAGACACGAACATCGAACTCGATACCGTCTGCGCCCAGATCGAGCGCGGCCTGGAAGGCTCCGAGACTATTTTCGGGTGCGGCGCTCGTAAAACCGCGGTGCGCGTAGTTCAGGGTCATATCTTGCTCTGAGGTTGGGAGTTTGCATGAATTCGCCAGTCGTGATGCCGCAAACTAAGAAATTCTCCCGAAAGTTACAAATACAAAATGTCTGGCAAAAAGCACCCGTTGCGGCTCGTGCGTCGGCTACTCAGGCCAGCGAATCGAGAATTTCGGCCAGCTTTTTCGTCAGGTGTTTGCGTTCAAAGGCCGCCAGTGGCGTGAGATCGGGCTGCCGCCCGCCGTCTTCCTGCTGCCGCTGAATGTCTTGAAGCGCCTGCTTGATAGAGGGAATGTTCGCCTGAGCCAAAACCGTACGCGAGCCCACTCGCTGCAAAATCCGCACGCCCTCTACGCACGGTCCGTACGCCAGAATACGTCTGCCGCTGGCAAGGTATTCGAATGTCTTGCCCGGCACGAAGTCATCGCTTGCATCTGGCGCCACGGGATATAATAAAAGGTCGGCGCCGCACACGATTTCTAAAGCCCTGGCGTGCGGCAGGTACCCGGTAAACTCGACGTTTTCGCTCAACCCGAGCTCCCGGCACATGGTTTCGAGATCCGGCTCCAGATTGTGGCCGACGAGACGAACGCGAATCTTTGTTCCGAGCTCGGGCATTTCCCTTATCCATGCGGCCAGGGCGAGCAGGAACGGGCGAAGCGGCGTCATCTTTGTCAGCGCGCCGGAGTAGATGATGCTGAAGCAAGCGGGATTGGCTTCCGGCCCGATGCTTCTGAAATCATCCGCGTCGAAGCCGTTGGTGAGCACCTCGAATTTATCGCATTCTTTGCCGGTCGCTTTTTGCAGCCGGCCGGCGAGGCCGTCGGAGACGGCTATGACCTTATCCGCTTTCCTGACTATCCAATTCTGCAACCACCGGTTGAGCGCGCTGTGCACGGCAGTCGGCTCGGCCTGAAAATTTCCTCCGGCCCAGCCATCGCGGAAATCGGCAATCCAGGGCATGCCGAGGAAATATTTGAGCGCCAGCCCGGCGAGGTGTGCTGAATGCGGCGGTGAGGTGGTCAGAACACAATCGACTTTCTCCCGGCGACTGATTTTCCAGGCCGTGAATATGGCGAATGGGAGCCAAAGAATCTTCGCGTCGGGAACGAGGAGAAGTGCCAGCAGTTTGTTCACAAAGTCCCGCCCGGGTCCCGTCCCACTGACTGCGCCGGTTCTTCGTCGTGTGAGAAGGTACAGGAGCCGTTGCGGGTCGAGTGAGCCGGTGCGGTGGATGCGCCTGCCGCTCATCCCGGCCAGGAGGGTCGGGTCGGTTGCGTAGTAGGCGACGTCTTTGACCGTCACAACCACCGGCTCCCATCCGAATTCCGGCAAATACTTGACGAACTTGGTGGCGCGCTGTGTGCCGCCCATGCCGAGCGGCGGAAAATAGTAGGCGAGGATCAGAACCCTTTTGCTTGTGTGCAGTTTTTCGCTCATTCAGTCGAGACCTACTCCGGAACGTTTGACAGGCTGAAATCGCGCAATCTGAATTTTTCCAGAGTCTTGCCAATCAGCCAGCGGCCGCAGCAGAAGGGGCTGTTGCGGTAGCCGAACCACTTGTCGGCGAAGGCATCGAACTCGTCGCGTCCGGACAAATGGGCCAGAATGCGCAAGAGGCGGACATGCACGAGCATGTACATCGGCGAGGCGAGACGCCGGCTCGGGTGCAGGTCGTAGAGGTTCCAACAGCCGGTGTCGTAGCGCGGCAGGTTCTCAATCAGCCCGGCAGCGGCCAAATCGAACAGCTCCCGGGCCGCGGCATCATTGAGGTAGCGGGCGTAGTCGTAAATGCCGAGCAAGGCGAACATGTGGCCGTTCAAAACCAGCGAAGGCGTTGCCGTTGTGAATTCCTCGAAGACGGGCGTGCCATCGGGGTAGTGCGCGAGCACGCCGCCATCGGCTATCGGGTGCAGGAAGGCCTGGAAAGCGCGCCGGGTCGTTTCCGGAATGCGTGCGTCCCGGGCCAACTCCTGAATGCGCAGGAGCAGCGAAATACCCTGCGCCTGGGCCATGCCTGAGATCCACGGCGCCCGCGGCCCATAAAAATCCAAATCGTACGAGTACACCCAGGCGCCGATGTCGCCGCGCCAGTTCTGGAAATTCTCCAGCAGCCAGGCGGCCGCCACGCGCGCTTCCTGCAGCGCCTTGGGTTCGCCCGATTCCGAGTAGCTTTGCAGCCGGGAGAGTCCGAATTGTGCGATCGTAATCGGATTGTACTGCCGGCCCAGTTTGCCGCCCATCTCGACCAGCGGCACGCCGTCCGGGTCGCGCGGGTAGCTGAAGTCTTCCAGCCCACTCCAGTCAAAAGGGTAGTCGTCGAGAGTGGGACTCATTTTGCGAAACGGTAAAGTCGAATGGTCGGCCCCAGGTTCCATTTGCCGGGCCGGAATTCCTTGACCGGTCTGAGCGCGCGACTTTTGAAAATGCTTTCGTAGAAGTGACGGCCGTTTTGGTAACTAAGCCAGACCGGCGTGTTCTTCGGAGGCGCCGACGTGGTAAAGTAGCGGTCGTAGTTGTCGCTGGAAATCATCAGGTAGGGGATTCCTGATTTTTTTATCGAGGCGAGCCGCGGCAGCCTGTTTTCGACGAGTTGCCGGGCGTAGCTGTTTTTCGCCGAAAGGCTGTCTGCATTCGCCAGCGCCTTCAGTCTGAAGTCCTTGCGCAAGTTGATCAGCCGGTAGGAGGGCCGGCGCAGGCTTTCCTGCACGAGCTTTTCTTTAATCGCGAGCGGCAACATTTCTGCCTCCGCGCTGTTGCGCATGAACCTGCCCGGGTCGAACAGGTTTGGCCCGTAAACGTAATTTTCGTAAGCGATCGGCGTGTTCGGAGGGATGTGCGTCTCGATCCACTTGCGGGCCTGGGTGCGGGAGTCCGGCCGGGTAAGACGAAAATCGCGCAGTCCGATTTTTGCCAGAGGCGCGGCGAGGATGAGAACGCAAATGCCTACCCGCGCAAGGCGGGGCCAGGTTGGGCGCAGGATTTGTTGCAAAAAGCCTGCGCCCAGGAGCGCCAACGCAGGGAAAACCGGTAGGAGATAGTGTACTCCGGAGCGGTTCCACAACCCGACAAACAGAAGGGTCGGCAAGGCGAAAGCCGCCAGCACGGCCTGTTTGCGGTCGCCGCCGAATAACACCGAAAGCGCGCCCGCGACAAAAATCAGACCGACCGTGAGGTCGTTGAATACGAGTTCCCACAGCGGCCAGACCACTGGCATGGCGCTGAGGTGACCGACCATGCCTGCGCTGACATGGGCCGCGGTGTAGCTCAAATCGTGCAGGTAGCGGCCGGGCGCCAGCAGCCAGTAGGGCGAGCCGAACAAAAAACCCGCGATGGCGGACAGGGTAGCGAGCGACAATTTTTTGAGCAGGGCGGAAAGCGGTTTGCTCCCGGAATGAAACACGGTCAGCCACAGCGCCAGGATGAGAAAACCCGCGTTATATTTGGTGGAGATTGCCAAACCGCAGGCGAGTCCGGCCAGCAGCAAGCGTTTGCCCGACGGGACTTCTTTGAAGGAGAAGATAAAATACAGCGCCAGAGCGCTCATGCACGCAACCGGCGCCTCCAGCAGAATCCAGTGCGATAAATCGGTGTGGACGGCGCTGGCAGTCAGCAGCAGAGCCGCTAAAAGCGCCGTTCGTTTGCTGAAGAAACGCGCGCCGATCAAATAGACGAGCCAGACAGTGGCCACCCCGAGAAACACGCTGAGCAGGCGTCCCGTGAGAAAAATGCCGGTCGGGTCGATGAAGTAGCTCGCGCCGAAATCGATGGCGTTCGCGAACGCGCCCGCCAGTCGCCCCACCGCGAAATAGAGACCGTAGATGCCGGCGAGAACGTACGAGTAGAACGCAGGATAGACGAAATACGTCGGTTCGAGACTCTTTTTCGCGCCGAACGCCAACGCGTTGATGACATTAAACGGTTCGTCGGAATTGTAGAGATTCGGCAAGCCGTAGGCGGTTCCCACCGCGCGCACGACCGCGGCCAGCAGCAGGATGAGGAGAATGCTTCTGTGTTTCGACATTTTCTGGATTTCGTTTCTGAGTTTTATTAACCAGAAAAATTCATGAACCGCAAAGGCGCGGAGACGCAAAGCTTAATAAAACAAGGGATTGAATTGTTTCGAAGATATGTTTTGCGCATCACATTCGAGTTCCAATTTTTTATTGGCAACCGG
>CAZTNL010000157.1:0-2441 GCA_964614885.1 uncultured Calditrichaceae bacterium
TGAGTCCGTGTTTGGCGACTTCGATTTCTGCGTGAGAAAAAATGCGCCTGGGCGGCGAAATAACCGAAATTTCGATGCGGATTTCCGGCAGCTCAGCGCAGGTTACGGGGGGGAAGCGCATATCGTCGAGGGCCGCCGACAACGCGGCTTCCTGCACGGCCCGACAGAGCCGCCGCATGGGCTGTACGGTGCCGATACAGCCGCGCAGCCTGTCATCGTTGGTCAGGGTGACAAAAGCGCCGCGGCTGATTTCATACGCTTTCGATCCCGGCTCAAAGTCCGGCAGCGGCATCTGCTGCAGTCGTGCCTGAATACTCGTTCTGGCGAAGGACAGCAACTTTGTCCGGTCTTCCAGGGTCAGGATTTCTTTCTTTGCCAGGCCCGGCAATGGATCCTCCGTTCAATTCAGGCTGTCGTACAACAAGGCGGACAGATAGCCCACGACCTGCCCGTAGTCTCCGGTTACGTCGCCGGAGTTGCGGTATGCGCACACGTCGGCCTTCTTCGCGCCCAGGCGTTTACCGGCCACCATCGCCGCCACGATGGCTCCCCAGCCGCATGCCTGACAGGCGCCGCTTTGCAGATTGCCGGCGAAACGATTCTCGTCAAGGCCTTCGATCAGTGCCGCCGCCTTCTGGTCGAGCGCGCAGGCGTCGTCGTAATAATGATAGTGTGACAAATCCGAACTGGCGACGACCAGCGCTTCGGAGTCTGCCAGAATATCGGCGAGCGCCATTCCCAGCGCCACCGCCGTGCGCAGGTTCTGGTGTCCGATGACCACCGGGATGAGCTCGAAGTCGCCGATCGTGCTCTGCAGGAAGGGAAGCTGGACTTCGACGGCGTGCTCATTTCCGTGCCCCAGCCAGGTGGCCTGTAGCACCGGGCTGTTTTCGGCGAGCGTGGTTCCCAGCTCGTTGGCCACCGGCACCAATCCCAGAGGCGTTTCATAAGCTTTGCCGGTAAAGACGGACGCTCCCGGGAAACTCTCGTGGTGGCTGGGACCGATCACGGCGACGACGTCGAAGGACGAGCCGGCCAGACAGGCGTAGCCTGCGGCAGCGACTTCGCCGGAATAGGAATAGCCGGCGTGTGGGGCCACGAGGGCCTTGATGGCGCCGCTAGGCTTTTCTGCCCGGGACTTCAACAGCAGCGTGTTGAGCAGACGCGCCAATTCATCCGGGTTTTGGGGATAAAACAGGCCGGCCGCTGAAGCTGGCCTGACATCATCTTTGCGTACAGTGCGCATAGAAAGGAGGTTTGTTTACCGCAATGCTGCAAGTTAGGCAAAAATGAAGGCGATGTCAAGGGAATAAACCCTCTGAGGTCGGCCGGCCAGGGAAAACCGCGCGCACGGTTAGCACCATAAAAAAAGCCCGGGCGAGTGGCCCGGGCTTCTTTCGGCGAATGTCTGGCTTAGTTCGGCGTTTTCTTACCGGTGCCCGCTTTCAGGCTCCCGTTTCCGTTTTCCGCATTCGCGCCCTCCTTGACCGTCCGGGCGATCCTGCCGGCGGCGTCCGGATTGGAGAGCTGCACAAGGTCGGCGAGCAGGTGCTCGCTTTCCTCGAGAATCGCATCCGGTGCCTTGTCCTCTGCGGGAATCTTGTCGCCGATTTTCAGGGGGGCCAGGCCGCGTGCGGCACGACGTTCGTTGACCCGCTGGTATTTGCGTTGCTCGGCTTCATCGCGTTTGGCTTTCCGAACCGCCTCCTGCAGCGAAACCGCGTTGCGATCATTTTCAGCGACGTATTCTTCGATGTCGTCCTTCATATACTGGAACTCACGGTTTTTGGCCGTCCGTTTTCTGGAGTTCATGCGCAGGGTCGACAGAAACATCGACACCTTGTCGTTTGGCGTGAAGATGGCCGGAGATATTTCATCCCAGGGCAAGGCATGGATCTGCTTGTCCTCTCCGAAGTCCATTTCGTTGTAGATGGACGGAAAGCGAACGTCTGGAATGACCCCGCGGTGCTGGGTGGAGCTGCCGGTGATCCGGTAGAATTTTGCCACCGTTATTTTGAGCTGGCCGAATTTTTCATCAGCCGACTTGAGGAAGCGGTCGAGGCCGAGCAGATTCTGCACCGTTCCCTTGCCATACGTCTTGCTGCCGATGATGACGCCGCGGCCGTAGTCCTGAATGGCGGAGGCGAAAATTTCCGAAGCGGAAGCGCTGAAGCGGTCGACAACGACGGCCAGGGGGCCACTGTAGGCGATACCGGGATCCGGATCGGATTCCACTTTCTTCGAGCCGATGTAGCTTTTCACCTGTACGATCGGGCCGTCTTCGATGAACAGGCCGCTGAGTTCGATCGCTTCCTGCAGCGAGCCGCCTCCGTTCCTGCGCAGGTCGATGACCAGCCCATCGATGCGCGCGCCCTCGAGATTCCGAATCAGGCGGCGCACATCGCGGGTCGTGCTCTTGTAGTTCGGGTCGTGGCGGCGCT
>CAZTNL010000157.1:2541-6805 GCA_964614885.1 uncultured Calditrichaceae bacterium
ATCAGGCGGCGCACATCGCGGGTCGTGCTCTTGTAGTTCGGGTCGTGGCGGCGCTGGCCTTCGAGGTCGACATAGAAGGAAGGCAGCGTGATGACGCCGAGTTTATAAAGCCTGCCGTCCTGTTCAATCTCGACGGTATCTGCTTTTGCCGCGCGTTCTTCTATGACCACTTTGTCGCGCACCAGCGTAATTTCAGTGCTTGGTCCGCCGGCCGGAACATCAGCCGGAATGATTTCCAGCCGCACGGTGGATCCCTTCTTGCCGCGAATTTTCTGCACCACATCGTCCAGACGCATGCCGATAACGTCTACCATTTCGCCGTCTTCGCCCTGGGCCACGCCGATGATTTTATCGTTCGCCCAGATTTGCTTGCTTCTGTCAGCCGGCCCGCCGGCGATTATCTTTACCACTTTAGTGTAATCGCCCTCTGTGCTGAGCTGTGCGCCGATGCCTTCCAGCGACAGACTCATATCGATGCCGAAGTTCTCCGAAGAAATCGGCGAAAAATAGCTCGTGTGCGGGTCGTAGGTTTCGGCCAGTGCATTCATGAAATTTTGAAAAACATCGTCGGATTTGTACTGCGCGATGGCCCGACGCAGATTGTCGTAGCGCTTGGTTAGCGTTTCCTGAATCCCTGCCCAGTCCTTGCCGGCCAGTTTAAGGTTGAGCGCTTCGTTCTTGAGCTTCTTGCGCCAGAGCTCGTCGAGCTCGGCAGTGGATTTCGCCCACGGTTGCTTGCTGCGGTCCAGCTGCACGCTTTCCTCAACCGAGTAGTCGAATTTCTGCTGCAGGCGGGCCTTTACATATTGCAGCCGGTCATCGACCCGTTGCTGCAGACGGTTGAAGATGATGTAGGCTGCGTCCACGTTTCCGGTTTGCAGATCGTCGTCGAGCGTAAACCGGAATTTTTCGAACTCTTCGATATCGGATGCCTGGAAGTAGAGGCGGTTCCGGTCGTATTCATCGATGTACAAGTCGAGCATTTCCGACGAAGTCTGATCGTTGATCTGCTGGTGATTGTAGTGGAATTGGCGCAAAAGCTTGGCAACAACCCTACCTGAGAGAACGTGCTTGCTGTCCGGCCGCAGGGCGGTTGCCCCTTCCGCGCTGCGCAATGAGGCGGGCAGAGAGAGGGTGACGGCCAGAAACAGGATCGCTGTGGTCTTCAACCAGTCCACACGCATTCGCTTGTTTTTCATCATGACTTCGCTTTCCTTGGAATAAGTAAGGCTGTTTTTGCTGTAATGTAAGTCTTAGATTCGGGATTTGCCAACGGTTGTTTCAATGTTGTTATAATTTATGACTTTAACACCCCAACCGCCCGGCCGCAGGCATGCTTTATAATCGATCTGTTCGACCATTTGTTCCGAAAGTCGATGAGATTATGAAAAATTAATCAGTTGGCGGCTGCAAGAACTGCTTGAATCTTAGTCGTTGGTAGCGTATCTTGCGCTGAATTTCGACTAACTTACAGAGACATTGATGCGAAAAAGGAGTTCCCACTTTCTTGCGGTTGCAGGCGCCATCGCGGTTCTTGCCAGCAGCGCTTCTGCGTCGGCGGCAGACGAGCCACCGGCGCTCTCCGCCAGGCCGGTTGCGCCCCTGCGGGAAGGCGCGCTACAGCGGACCGCCGCCACTCTGCTCGACGATCACGAAACTACTTTGTTCGGTAGAGAGCACACATACAATATTCTGCCGGTGCTCTACCCCGATTTCGACACCGGCCTGAACCTCGGGTTTCTCGCCACCCTGGCGGCCAGCGATGGCCGCAGCGCCCCGTACTCGCTGACGGCCCAGATCGTCGCCTCCAACAAAGGCAACCACAAGGATTGGCTCCTTCTGCGGCTGCCGCGCAGCGCTTCGTTCGAGTGGCTGGTGCGCGCCGAGTTTGAACGCGACCTGCGGGCGCACTACTACGGGCTTGGCAACAACAGCCAGCGCGAAGAGGCGCTCATCGACGAGAACAGCGACCGCTTTATCGACGATGATTTCTACACCTACAACATGAAACGGCCGCGACTGACAGTTTACGGCATCCGGAAGTTTTCCCCCCGCGTCCGTTTTTGGTTCGGCCTGGGTTACGATTTTGTCCGGCCGCAAAGAAAAGGAGCGCCACAGAAGTCCTTTCTCGCGCTGGATCGACCTTTCGGCCACCTGGGAGGCTCCGGGCTGCATGCGGCTTTCCGACTGGTGCGGGATACGCGCAACAACGAATTTGCACCGAGCCGCGGGTCGCTGAGCGAGATATCCTACGAGCCGAGCTGGGCCAGCGTCCGCATTCGCAGCGAGGGCGTTCAAACGCAGGGCTTCAGTCGCGGCGTTATCTACCACCGCATTACGCTGGCCAATTCACAGTTCATGCCGTTGGTGCGGAACCGGCTTATTCTGGCCAACCGCGTCGCCTTTGAAACCATCAGCGGCGACGCTCCTTATTATGTGACCAGTGAGTTTGCCGGCGAAACCCTCGGCGGCGCCATCGGTGGCAGCCAGTCGCTGCGCGGCTACAAAACGCGACGCTTTCAGGACAAGGTGAAAATGGTGACCCTCACGGAACTGCGCTATAATTTTTCCAGCTTCGATTTTCAAAGCCACACCTTCAACCTCGGGCTGGCCGCCTTTTTTGACAACGGCCGCGTCTGGCACAAGACCTCCGAGGTCGCTTTGAAGGACTTTTACACCAGCGTCGGCTTCGGCGCCAGAATGGTGTGGAACGAGAAAATGATCGTCCGCTTCGACCTCGGCCACTCCTCAGAGGGGTTCGCGCCCTATTTCAGAATCTACGGCGCGTTCTGAGCATGCAGAAAACTTCCGCTTTGGCCATCACCTGCGCGCTCAGCTTGTTCGTTTTTCAGCCTGCGATAAATCCGGCCTTCGCCGGCAGCAAACCCGGACTGCAAGAGCGTGCTGCCGAAGGCAAATCGCATGAAATGAACGGCTTCGAGCGTGCCGCCGACGCCGTGATCCGCTATCACGATATTCGATTGTTCGGAGGACAGCAGCGCATCAATATCCTGCCGATCGTCTTCTGGTATCCGAACGTCGGGTTGAATATAGGTACGCATGTGATTGTGCGGCCACCCGCCGACCGCCGCCGGCAGTATCAGATCATTTTGCAGGCTCAGGCATCCGACAAAGGTAGCCACAAGCACCGACTGGAATTCCACGCCCCGAACATCGCCGGCTCGGGTTTCAGCCTGCACGTCCGCGGCGACTGGGAGCGGGATATTCTCGCGCGCTACTACGGCATCGGCAACGACAGCCGGCGGCGCAGCGAACTGATAGATAAGGGCAACCCGGATTTTATCGATGAAGACTACTACGTCTACAACCTGAAGCGGCCGCAAGCCTACTTTTTTCTGACACACCCCCTGGCCCGCGGCTTCGACCTCTGGTTGGGCGCGGGCGCGGAGTTTGTACGCCCGCAGATCAAGCAGACACCGGCCACTTCTTTTCTCGCCGGCGACCGTCCTTTCGGCTACCGCGGCGGCTCCGGCGCGCGCCTGAGCGTGCGTCTGGTGCGCGATACGCGCGGCTCTACCGTTTTTCCGGCTGCGCGCTCTTCGCTGAGCGAATTCTCCTACGAACCGAACTGGGCTTCAGTGCGCGGCGATGCCGACGGCGCGGTTCCGGGGCGCGATGTTTCCTTTCAGCGACTGACTGTTTCGAACGCGCAATTTTTCCCGCTGTTGCGAAGGCGAATGGTTCTGGCCGTGCGCGGCGCGTTTGAAACCATCGCCGGAGACGCGCCTTTTTATGAAATGGGCGAATTCGGGGCCAGCAATCTGGAGCGCGCCGTCGGCGGCAGCCAGTCGCTCCGCGGCTACCAGACTCGCCGCTTTCACGATAAGACCAAGCTGGTCACTCTCACCGAATTGCGCTACAATGTGACCAATGTTCGCATCTACCAACAGACCTTCAGATTCATTCTGACCGGTTACGTCGATAGCGGCCGCGTCTGGCGCGCTCCATCCGATGTTTCGCTCACCGGCTTCCACACCTCGTTCGGCTTCGGCGTTTGGCTCAATTGGCAGAACAACAAGATCGTCCGCTTCGATGTAGGCCGCTCGCCCGAAGGATGGACGCCCTACCTGCAGTTGAACACATCGTTTTGAAAACAGCCTCAAACCCGTATTTCGCAATTCCTAATTCCTAATTTCTAATTTGTCATTTGTAATTCCTCATTCACGCTTCCCCCGCGCTCAAGTTTCTGCTCAGCCTCCCGATTATTAGCCAGAGGACCTTACCATCGAACACAGGCAGCCTG
>CAZTNL010000158.1:0-3449 GCA_964614885.1 uncultured Calditrichaceae bacterium
GACGAATTGGATCGTGTTGATCGTTGCACTTCCTGCCATCTTGGCCTGGAGCAGTCCGGACTGAAAGGCGCCACGGAGCCGTTCAAGGAGCACCCGCGCGTTTACCATGACATCAACGAGTTCGGTTGCACGGTTTGCCACGAGGGACAGGGGTTGGCGACAACCGCTGAGAAGGCGCATGACGGCCGGCCGTTTTGGGAAGAACCCATGTTGCCGCTTAGGAATTTGGAGGCTTCATGCGGGAAATGTCACCAGCAGGAAACCGTACCTCAAGCGCCAATTCTCAGCCGGGGACGAAAGCTCATCAGAGAGTACAACTGCGCCGGGTGTCACAAAATAGGCGATATTGAGGTTGGTTTCGCACCTACGCTGGATGGAATCGGTTCCAAGACTTCACGGGCATGGCTTGTACGCTGGCTAAAAGATCCGAAAGCCTTCCGGCCGGAAACAAAAATGCCTGATTTCAAGCTGAGTGACGAAGAGGCGTCCGTCCTGGCGGATTTTTTGATGAGCTTCAAGGAGTTTCCCGGAAACGTGAAGCTTGAACCAATTCCAGCGCAACTTCGTGAGGAGTATCCACCTGACGATTGGGTGGAAGAGGGAAAGACAATTTTCCGTACGGCTCGTTGTATCAGTTGTCATCTAGTAGAAGGCAAAGGTGGGCCGCTTGCGCCTGACCTGGCAAAGATCTCTACAAAGGCCAGGGCGGAGTGGATGTATTCTTATATTCGGCATCCCAAGTTGCTGCAACCCGGTGTGCAGATGCCAGCGTATGGGTTTACGCCAGAGCAGGCGCAGAAGGTTACCGCATACATGGTGAGCGAATTTGTCGATTGGGACGCCCCGGAAGACACCTTGAAGCATACCCCGGATCCGGCCTTCTATGAAAAGGGGTTGAAGGTTTTCAAACATTACAACTGTGGTGGGTGTCACAAGTTGTCCGGTGTTGGCCAGGCGCAAAACATGGGTCCGGACCTCACGGACATGGGAGGCAGGCACCTCTATCAGCTGGAATTTGGTCATTCCGGAATCGAGGAAACGCTGCCTTCCTACATTTACAACAAATTAAAAAGTCCACGGTCTTTCGTAGCGACGGGCAGGATGCCGGTCTACGGCTTTTCCGATGATGAGCTACGGGCGATTTCAACTGCCCTGCTGGCGCAAACGAAGGAAACCGTGCCACAGAAATACGTGGTAGCGCCGAAGCCCAAGAGCGCTTTCGCTCCCCAGGGGGAATTTGGTCGCATTGTCGAGAAATACTCATGTTTTTCCTGCCATGTTATCAACGGCCGAGGCTTTCTCCTGGCTACTGACCTATCGCGAGAAGGGAGTCAGGTCAATCTGAATTGGGTGAAAGACTACTTCAAGGTGCCTTACTCCATGCGTCCTGTCCTGACTGAGCGTATGCCTAATCTCTACCTTAGTGACAGTGAGATATCGACGATAACGAAATACTTCGACTTGGCGCTTCGCGATGACTCGATAGACTCGGTTCATGTTGATAAAGGCAACCCCGCGCTAATCTCTGAAGGCAAAGCGCTTTTCTTCGAAAAGTATGGCTGCCAGGCATGCCATCAGGTTGGCGGCAAGGGAGGGTATGTGGGACCTCCGCTGGACCGGACCGGCTCGCGACTGACTCCGGCATGGGTGTATAGCTGGATTATGAATCCGCGCAAGTATTACCCGCACACCATCGAACCGGCAGCTGGATTGAAGGAACAGGAAGCGCGGGCGATCACAGCTTTTCTAACGAATCTTAAAGGAGAATAGCTGCTCATGGGTTCTAAATATCTGCTTTTGATTGTTGCTGCGGGTCTGCTTTTTTCTGGGTGCAGGCAGCAGGTTCCCACGGGGAAGGCAAGCGCTATCGCGGATTCGTCAGCCGTACAACAGGCGGACAGTCTGCTCTCTGAGGGAGAGGCCGTCAACGCCCCCCTCTCCTATGCCGCCAGAAATGGCCGTAGAACTTATGACAAATACTGTGCGATCTGTCACGGCACCGAAGGAGCAGGAGACGGCTTTAATTCGTACAATTTGAGCACACGTCCAAAGGATTTCACCGAACCTGGCTATCTTGCTCAGGTGAAAGACAGCTGGTTGCGGGAAGTCATCGAGCAGGGTGGCCGTGGAGCCAAACGGTCCATTCTGATGCCAGCGTACGAAAACACTCTGACCCGGAACCAAATCGAAGATATTGTCGTGTACGTGAGACACCTTTCCAGGTAAGGCGCTGCTCCATTATTTCTCTTCCCTGCGAAGCGGGTTTTCGGGCTGTTGCCGACGTTTGTCGCGCAACGGCCCACCGCTTTCCGCGATTGAACCCGCATGTGCCTGAACGTCCCGCCTGCTCACCCGTCTATGCAGGCTGGCTGACAACCCGCAAATACGGCTTCACCGTTTTCCATCCTTGAAGAAACATCTCTTTCGCCTCAGCCTCTGAAACCGATGGTACGATAATCACCTCTTCACCGTTCTTCCAGTTCGCTGGTGTGGCGACCTTGTGTTTCACGGTCTGCTGCATGGAATCCAGGACCCGCAGGATTTCATCGAAATTGCGGCCCGTGGTCGTTGGATAGGCACAGGTTAGCGCCAGCCGGTCTTTTTGTTGGACCCAAGTGCAATCGTTACTGGTGATTATAGACGGCTTGCGCGTTTGTCCAAAAAAAGTTGGAACCCGCATGCCGGTCAGTCGTTCGCATACTACATACGGGTATATGGTTTCTGCCAACAATCGTGGTTAGTTTTCTGCAAAGATGCGGATTCGAGGCAGAGGTCCGCTCCCGGTCACAACATTTTTTAACACAGTACGAGGAGACAAAAAATGAGACGATTCATCACACTGACGTTGGGGGCCTGCCTTTTTCTGGTCATGGCCGTCGTGGCGATGCCACAGGACAAGAAGATGGATGCCGCTACGCACGAGCACATGATGCAGATGCTGAACGATCCGGCCATGATGTCCATGATCATGGACCATATCGCCAAGGACAAGGACCTGCACATGCAAATGATGCAGAAGATGATGGAGGTCTGCAAATCTGACAAATCCATGATGGACGGCAAGTGCAAGATGATGGACGGCAAAGAAGGCGATGCCGGCATGGGTAAAATGGGTATGATGAAAAAGTGCTGCATGAAGGACGGCGGCAAGATGGGGGAGAAGGCTGGGATGATGAAGGATAAGACCCGCAAGGCGCTGGAGAAGTAGAGAACGAAGACGTCGCCGTGGCCGGTGCTTTTGCAAGGCGTTGTTGTCAAAGCGCCGGCCGTCGGCTTCTTCAACACAAAGGGTTGCACAACGCGTTTGTATCTGGCGGGATTTGAAAGGGGTTTTCAGTGAAGAAAATACTACAGGCACTCAAGTTGATGCCGCGTGAAGAAGCCGCCAGGCCCGGAGTTTCTCTGGCTCTCGGTGGTGGCGGTGTTCGGGGGCTCGCCCACGCGGGAGT
>CAZTNL010000158.1:3549-6793 GCA_964614885.1 uncultured Calditrichaceae bacterium
GAGTTTCTCTGGCTCTCGGTGGTGGCGGTGTTCGGGGGCTCGCCCACGCGGGAGTTATCTCTGTGCTCGAACGCGAAGGCATAGAAATTAAGGGCATCGCGGGCAGCAGCATGGGTGCAGTGGTTGCCGTCGCTTATGCTCTTAATCATGATTTCGAACCGCGCCAGTTTGCAGAGTCGGTTCGGGAACTTGGCGTTACCGTACCAGGAGGGCTAAATGGCGATCAGGAAGCGAAGGATTCGTTTATGGTGCGGTTGCGCAAGTTTATCGATGCCGAACGGGTTCTGCTGGATGCAGCCTTGGGCTGGGGCATCCTGACCGACCAGCAGGCGGTGAAGTTTCTTGAAACGTGGACGCACGGCCGGCGCCTCGAAGAGGCACGTATTCCGGTCGCCATCGTGACCACCGATTTGCTGAGCGGCGAGAAAGTCGTGTTCACCGAAGGCCCGGCTGCTCTGGCCGCGCGTGCCAGTTCGGCCCTGCCCGGACTCATGCCGCCTGTGAAGTATGATGAGCGGCTGCTGGTTGATGGCGCCGTTGTTGACCTTGTTCCTACGGACACGGCCCGAGAAATTGGGGGCAGTCCGGTTCTGGCTGTCGATGTAGACCAGGAAGAGATACAGGTTGAAGTCACAAACGGCGTGGAGGCTTTTTTCCGCGCCATCGAAGTGTGCGCCCGCCATCTCAAGAATCACCACCTGCGGTCGGCCGATTTGATTATCCGACCGGACTTCGACGCCGCGGTCAGCCTATTGGATGTGTCGAAGGCGGATTTGTGTTTTGCCGCCGGTGTGCGTGCTGCTGAAAAGGTGGTGCCTGAGATTTATCGATTGCTGGGCGAAGGCATACCTGACCAAAAGTTGCCCGCCTCACTGCCCGTTTGACTTCGATGAAACCGGCAGACTGTTGGAATCGGTCTGAGTTGAAAAGGAGAGGAGCTATGAAGCTGTTAAGAGTTGTCCCGTTGATACTGATGACCGCCTTGATGCCTGAGACACATGTTGCTGCTCGCCAGGTAACAGGCATTAGCGAGGGGTCTCAGACGGCCATGATGCAGGTGGTACTCCATCTGCGCCGGGAGTCGAACACAAAGGAACTTCTGCGCCAGATGCAGGCCCAGATTCAGCGGATCGACCATGTTCGGCAAGTCACTGTGAGCTACACTGCGCGCGAACTTTCTGTCAGGTACTTAGGCATGGAAAGCGGCAAGGACCGGGTCTTCTCGCGGATTTACCAGGAAGTGTCAGGCGGCGATTGGCAAGTCGGACAGCCCGAAGTGGCTCCACTCGACCGGGCACACCCGAGAAAGCTGATTCAGGGGAACCTGGGCATCTCTCCCTTTAAGAACGCAGATATTCAGTGCCTGCATGATGAGATGGCTCATATACTCTGTGAGAAACACTTGTCGGCCAGCACGCTGGATTCTCTGGACCTCGACAAATGTTATGTTTTCAAGATCGATGTTGAGGCCACCGCCGACAGCAGCGATATTTCAGCGCGGGCGGCACTTGAAGGCGAAAACGGCGAGATGGTGCGGCCGCTGCACTGGTTTCAACTGCCATCGAGCGCCAGCCAGAAGGCTTCCGGACCGCCCAATGTGTCCGGCTTGCTCATCTTTCCCCGCATTCCGCTGGCCGGCGTGGGCCTGACGCTCCGGTTGCTACGCGCCAATGGCGATGGATATGACAGCTATACGGTAGAAGTACCGAAACGGTGAGATAACTCCACCGCCTTTGTTCGGGGACAGGCTGGTTACCACAGGGCCAGGCGGTTGGGAGCACAACTTTGGTGTAACGGCTTAAGAATTTCGAGAGGCAGACATTGATCGATGAAAAAACCAAAAACGACGCAGCCCGGCGGCTGAAGCTCGTTCGAGGCCAGCTTGAGGGGATCCAGCGCATGGTCGAGCAGGAAAAATATTGTATCGACATTATTAATCAGATAACAGCCGCGCGGAATGCGCTCGAAAAGGTGTCGCTTTTGGTCATGAAGAGACATATTGAAAGCTGTGTGGCCGAGAGCATCAAAGTCGGCGATCCTAAGAAAAAAGACCAGAAAATAGATGAGTTGATGGCGACGCTCTACAAGTTTGTGACCTGAGCGTGGACGATTCATTCTGTCCGACCAACTCGTCGGTGCTGACCGTGCAAGCACCGAGTTTGACTCGGCGGGGCGCCTGGCGCGAAAAACGGCGGTCTGCAATTTGTCGTGGACAAGTATTGTAAGGCATGAAGAATGAAAAGAGATCCCGTCTGTGGGATGGAAGTCGACAGTCCTGCGGCGTACCATGTGGAGCTTAACGGCACCCGATATGAATTCTGCTCTTCAGACTGTAAAACGAAATTCGAGGCCGACCCTGGCCAATACCTGCCGGGCGCGGTGGCGAAGTCGGGCGCGACGCAGCGTCTGGACAGCCGGGGCATCGAACGCATCCAGGTGCCGATTGTGGGGATGCACTGTGCCTCGTGTTCGGCTTCGATAGAGAAAGCGATTCAAAAGGTCAGCGGCGTCAGGAAAGCGACTGTCAACTATTTTACCGAGAAGGCCTACGTCGAATATGACCCGGCTGCCGTGAAAAGCGACGGTATCCTGCAGGCGATCAAGTCCGCGGGCTACAAAACCGGTGTTGCGAGCTTACGGCTCGGCGTGCGCGGCATGTACTGCGCTTCTTGTGTCAGTAAGATCGAAAGAGAATTGAAACAGACGCCGGGCGTGGTTGCGGCAGAGGTCGAGCTGGCCACGGAATCGGCGCGGGTGGACTATCTGCCGTCCGCGGTGGACATGGCCGCCGTCAGGCAGGTCATCGAAAGGTTGGGATTTCGGGCGATCGAGTCCAACGTGCCGGCGAAGGCGGTCAGTCAGGTTGAGGAAGACTCGCCGGATGAAAACCAGGTGGCGCGTGAGAAAGAGTACAAGACGCTCATGCGCAAATTCCTTTTTGCTACGCTGGTCGCGTTGCCGGTGTTGTTTTTCAGCTATCCCGACATGTTGGGCCTGTCCGGCCCGTTTGCGCGCGGCAGCGAAGCGCTGCGCTGGATCTGGATCGGCATGGGGCTGGTAAGCTTGCCGGTCATGTTCTGGTCCGGCTCGCAATTTTACACCGGCGCGTGGGCGGCGTTCAAGAACCGCTCCGCCAACATGCACACGCTCATCGCCACCGGCATTTCCGCCGCCTGGCTCTATTCAACCGTTGCGGTTCTGTTCCCGTCCCTCTTCCCGGAGGAAGGACTCGAGGACCAATTCT
>CAZTNL010000159.1:0-6790 GCA_964614885.1 uncultured Calditrichaceae bacterium
CTGGAGTGAAGCCGGCGGCGGTCCCGAGCGGCGGCGGTCCTCACTTACTGCCGGAACAGTAAGCGTCTGTCCGATTTCAAGTTGGTTCGGATCGTCGAGAAGATCGCGGTTGGCGTCAAAAATCTCCAGGTAGCGCTTGCCATCTCCATAGTAGTAGGCCGCGATGTCGTGCAGTGTTTCGTTGCACTGAACCACATGCGCCACATCGCCCAGTTGTGGACGCGGCCTGCCGACAAGATAGACGTCATCGCTATCGCTGTCGTTGTCGAGGTTCATATCGCCTGGCGCGAGCGCCAGCGTTGAGTTGCTGCTGATCCGGGACGCCCCGGCGCGTGGCAGCTCCATCTTCGCCTTATAAGTAACCACCAGCGGTGCAGCGCCGACATCGAGTTTTTTGAAGCGCCAGATCATTTGCGTGGTGGTTCCGCGGACGATCTCATCCGGTGGGCGAGGCGCGAAGCCATAGGTATACATGCCCGCAGGCACTTCCTCTCGCAGCTCAAAATTTCTGGCCGTAAATCCGGCCCGGTTTTCCACAGTGACCCTCCAGCCGAATTCCTGGTTGGAATCGACGAGGTTGATGGCCTCGCAGCTATCGACTCTGGCGCAGGTCGCTGGATCCGTGACGCTTTCACAGGGCGCACCGATAAGCCGTATCTCGACGCGGCGGTTGCGGCTGTGATCGACCGCGCTGGCGCCCCTGGACAGCAATTCCGTCTGTCCGAAGCCGTTGGCGCTCACGCGGCCACTGTCGATTCGGCCGGCCTGCACGAGCTCGGACCGCACGCTCTCGGCGCGCTGAACAGACAACTTGCAATTTCTGGCCACTCCGGCGGCCCGGCTCAGGCCGCTCCATCCCTGCGCGTCGGTGTGCCCGTTTACCTGAACATAAAACCGCTGCAGCGTTGTATCATTGAACGCCGTGCTCAACCGGCGCAACTCTGCCGTGGATTCGGGCAACAACGCCCAGTCACCGGTATCAAAATGAACGTGCGCGGTAAACGGACTGACGATGGCCTGTTTGTCGACCGCGAGGTCGTGCCATTGCAGAGTGTCCACATCCACGTTGTTGGTGTAGTTGGTCTCGAGCAGCCGGTCCGGCCCCAGATTGACTTCGGCCTCCATTTCTGGAAATTTTGCATCCCACGGAATACCCGGGATCGTCAATGGCTGGCCACGTTTCAAACTGTGGTAGATGGGGCCGTAGATGCTGGTACGCGGGATCACCATAGAGGCGCTCGACGACAAGACATCGACTTTGACCTCAAAACTGTCTGGAAGGATGGTCTGGTTGGAATCTGCCAGCACCAGGTCCGCCAGATAGTGATTGTTCTCCCAACGGGTGTTGGTAATCTGAATATGCAGATCCGGATAGCGGCGAACGTGAAACCGCGCCACATCGCGGCCACCGCGACCGATGGAACGGAAGTGCAGGTTCTTATCGTAGGCGAGCACCGACCAGTAGTAGCTGCCGGAATCCGGCTGCGCCGGCAGCGCGCAAGCCAGCACCCGTTCCGGGCTCATGAATTGAATCACCTTGCCATTTATCTTTGCCAGGCTGTCAGCGCGCAAACCGTTGCTGTCAAAATGTTCTTTGCCCAGATAGGAAAAGGTCACGCCGCTCTCCGAATCTGAGCGCTCGTGCTCAACCATGCGGCGAACCCGCTCTTCCCCGAGCCCCGCCATGCCCCGGGCCATGACATCCGCCAGCCGCGTTTGCACAGAGGTACTGTCGTCCGACAGCAGCAGCAGATAATCGACTTCATCGAACAGGTCGGGATCTGTGGAAGCCCGCCAGGACAGCCGGATTTCCTGCCGGCGCCAGTAAAGGCTGTCGGGCATAGACACTATATTTAATGATTGATATGCCGAAGGCTCGAAATCGAAGGATTCCGGCCCGAGCCTGAACAAACTGCCGCTCCCCTGATAGACATTCTTGAAGGTCGAGCTGTTGTACAACCCCAGATCGCCGCGAAAGGCGTAGTTCCTGGGCGGAAAGGCGGTAATAGCGCGCGACCTGCTTCTGGCGCGCAGACCCGACGGATAATCATCCAGCCGGATGCTGATGCCAATGGTAAACTTGCTGAGAATGCGCGTATTCCGGTTGGAGTTAAAATGGTAGCCACCGCGCAAGGACAACAGGCGCGCCCCGCGGGAGCTGTCCGGAAGGATGAACCCGAGCACATTCTGTATTTCTGCCCCAACACTGAACGCGCCTACTTCGTCGCGGACTTTCTGGTAATCAGCGAGCAGTTGCATCTGCGGGCCATCGTGGCGTCCAAAATTGAATGCGCCTCCTACGCGCCACGTGCGCGGCAAAGGCGTACTCTCGGAAATGAATTCGATGGAGCTGCCAAGGTGATTTACGGAAGCTCCCAATGAGAAAATGCCGAAGAGCCCGTTATGGCCTTCATTCAGGCGGAATTTTGCCGTGCGGTAGAGCAGCCCGGCATCGAAAGCAAACGTGTGGCCCGAAAACTGGCCGAGTTCTGTGCGCAAGTACTTGACGCTGCCTCCCAGCGACAGCGTCTGTTTGCGACCGATGATCGGCATGCCGAAACTGGCCGTCACCAGATAATCCTGCGCGTTGGCCGCAGGCGCGCGTCCGCCCGTCGATTCGAAATCGACACCCTGATGGTGCAGGCCCAGGGCCACGTTGAGCTTATCGCCCCAGGGGAAACGCGGCCGAAACTGCCGCCCCAGAAGCAGCGACTTGTTCTTGATATCCGAAATCCAGCGGCTGTAACTGAACGCGAACTGCATTTCCCGCAAAAATCCCGTCGCTGCCGGATTGGCGTAAATCGAGTAGGGTTCATCGAGTCCGGCGGTGAGACCACCCGCCAAATTCTGCTGCCGCGTGCCCGGCAGTATCTTGAAAAAGGCCGAGCCCGCCCGAATCTGCGCAAGTCCAACTTCCGCAAAGGCGGTTACGCACAAGACTGCGGTCAGAGCCGTAAGCAGCCGGTCCCGGTATTTCGCCCGAGCGCTCATCGCACCACGATCACTTTCTTGTCGCATTCCAGAACCCGGCCGGATGTCGGATTGTCCTGGAACAGAATGATATATACGCCGCTGCCGGCTCGTTGCCCGTTGTCGGTGGCTCCATCCCAGAGGAAGGTCCGTTGCCCGATCGGCACCTGGCCGCGCACGATGTTCCTGATATGGTATCCGGTGATGTCATACACGTCGATGCGCGCGTCGTTGAGAAGATCGATGCTGACCGTAATCTGCAGCGGGCTTTCTTCTCCAGGCTTGAACACGTTTCTGTCCAGAAAAATCAGCTTCTCGCAATTTTGCAGGGACTGAATAACGACCGCGGCCGAGCTTTCATCGTTGCCCGGGTTCCGGTCGTCCGCGGCATCCACCCGCGCGCTGTTGATACGCAACAGGAATTCGGCGCCGGAATCGGAGCCAGCGAACAGAGCCCGGTAGCCAAAGACGAGAGAATCTCCCGGCGCAAGAGAGCCGAGTGGCCAGGTCAGGTTCCCGTTATCTGAGACAGACGGAACGGGCTCGAAGTCGGAAAGCCGCAGATCTGCCGGCGGCGAATCCGATACGATGCCGCTCGCTGAGGCGCCGGGACCGTCGTTGCGGACGATCAGCCGGTAGCGAAACTGTTGGCCGACAAGCACGGTGTCCTGGCTGACCGACTTCCGAATCGAAAGATCGAAGGGCTCTGCCGGACACGGTTCCGAAATGGAGACGAAAACGCTGTCCCGATCGTTGGCGACGTTCACATCTTCCGGCGTTTCAAGCCAAGCCAGATTGAGCAGTTGCGACGGAAGTTGCACATTCGCGTCGCAGAGAACCCGGGCGCTGATCTCGATGGTCGTGTCCTGCAGCGCAGTATCGAATTGCCAGGCCAGCGTATCCGCACTCAGTGAGGTTGCGGGCCGCGGCGACGCGTCCAGCACCTCCACAAATGGCGGCAGTAAATCACGTACTGTAAGCGGTTGTGTTGAACCGGCGCGGCCGGCGCGGCGGACATCAACACGCCACGTAAACGCTTCGTTCGGCCGGATTGCGGCCGGGGTCACAGATTTTTGCAGTTCAAAATCCACAGACTGACAGGCGCCGGACGCGACAACCACTTCGCTGCTGTCGCGGTCATTAGCCGCGTTCGTATCAGACAACGCCGAAATCCAGGCGAAATTAGTCAGTGTCGGCGGCAATGCGGAAAAATCCTCATCGCACGAAATCACCGCTCGCAGGGAGAAGCTGCTATCCTGTACGCTGCCGTCGAACTGCCAGCGCAGCGTGTCCGCGGCCAGCCCATTCAGTGGCGCAGGGTTGGCGCTTAGCAGCGTCACAAAAGGTGGCAACGCGTCGGCTACGCTTACCGGCGCCTGAGCGGCGTCGGCCAGCCGGCTGACATCGAGCGTCCAGACAAAGGACTCGCCCTGGCGGACCGTGTCGGTGCCGGCGGTTTTCCGCAAAGCGAAATCTACCGCCGTGCACGAAGAGAAGTCGTCGATGACAACCTCGACGCTGTCGCGGTTGTTCGAACTGTCTGCATCCTCCGGGGCGGCAAGCCAGGCCACGTTCTCCACGGTCAACGGCGCAGCGAGCGGATCTGCGGGGCAACTGAAACGCGCCCGCAGCGTTATCCCGCGGGTGGCGCCGGCGGCGATCTCGTCGAAGTGCCAGCTGAGCGTGTCCGCATCCAGCGGTGTGTCTGCAGGCGGAGAAACCGACTCGAGCACAACACCCGACGGCAGGATATCCTGAACCGTTACATCGCGGGCAATTGTCGTGTCCATGTTTACAACTTCGATGAGAAAGGAAAATACCTGGCCGGCCGTAACAGAGTCGGCGCTGGCAGACTTGCGCAAGGCCACGTCCACCTGCGGGCACCCTGATTTTTCAATCTGCACCACGGCGGCGGCCATATTGTTGCCGGGCACGCTGTCGCGCGCAGCGTGAACCGCGGCGCGATTGATTATCGAAGCCGGCGGATTCGGAGACACCGCACAAACGGGAATGCCGACGCTGTAGGCCAGGCGCACAACGCTGCCGACGGCGAGGGTGTCGAAGTTCCAGACAAAGACGCCGCCGGAAATCGAGTCGGGCGGCTGCTCAAAAACCGGTGACACCTGCAGCGCATCGATATTCAGCAGCGTGTCGGCCACCGAAACATCCAGCGCCGCGGCCGGTCCGTGGTTGGTGAGCACCAATTCGTAACGCACACTTTCCGACTGGCGCACCGTGTCCGACTGCGCACTTTTGCTCAGCTCCAAATCATAGCGCGGGCGGGGCTGAACGATCCGGAAGCGCAACGCGACCGCATTGTCGCCCGGATTCCGGTCGCAGGCGGCCAGGGCGGTTGTCGCCGCCATCAGCTCGAGCGAGTCCTTCAGGACCAGGTCGAGGGTCGCCGCAAACGTCAGGTTTACCGAACCGCCGGGTGGAATCGAGAGGTTGCGCCAGAGAAGCCGGCGGCCGCCGGCCGAAACCTCAGGCGCAGTCGAGGCAGAACCCGGCAAAAAACGCAGCGTATCGGCCGGCAGCATCTGCAGCAGGCGAACCGCTTTCGCGGTATCCGGCCCCGAGTTTCGAATATCGAAAGAAAAGCGCACCGTATCTCCGGCGCTGATTTCTGTCGGAGCGACGCCGCCGCTCAGGGTAAGATCGTAGTCGCGCACCGGCCCGGCGGCCGTGTACCTGCCAACGCCCGCGCCTTGCTTGCCGGACAGATCCTCGGCCGTCACTTCCACCATTCTGTCGGGCGGCAATTCGCACAATTCCGGGCCGTAGTGCGCCATCAAATAAAAGTTCTGGGTGATTTGCGACAGATGGCCGTAGATTTTTTCGAATTCCAAACCGTCTGTGGTCGTAAAAAAACGGCCGTTCGTCGAGTCGGCAATCATCCTCAGCGAATCGGCAGCGGCCTTCGCGTCGGCGTTGACGTTGCCGGAGCGGCGGAGGTAGATGGCATGCACGGGAATGTTGCGCTGAATGGCAGCCGCGATGACCTGGGAAAGCGTCGCGCCGCCGCGCGTGTTCAGCCCGTCGGTGTAGACGATCAGGCTTCTGATCCGCTGCGGGTTCTCGTTCGCCGTCAGGTTGATGGCCTGCAACAACGCCAAATATAAGGGCGTACCGCGCAAACCATTCGGCCGGGCGGCAGCCACCGCACGGCTCAGCGCCGCCACATCGTCTGTGAACCGGCTCAAAACGATGGCCTTTTTCTGGCGGAAAGCGATGACGCCGGCGCGGTCGCGGGAGGCCGGCGGCAACTCGCCCTGAGTTCGCATGCCGGCGACAAAGCGCAGAGCGCCTTTACGGGCAAAGCGCAGCTCCGTCGTCGTATCGATGCTCGTGCTCACATCCATGAGCAACATGGTGCTGGTCGGAATAATGGGAAGGCTGAAACTTGTTACTTCCCGCAGCAGCGGGTTTTCCGGCTGGTTGTACAGATCTGCCGCCGCGGTTCCGCCTGCGGCGCGTTCCAGCAGTACAGGCCAGTTCTCTCGAATCGTCCGGTTGTTGTTCGCCACCTCGTCGGGTCCCAGCCAGCGCGTACTGTCAGCGAGCCCCATCACCGGCAGTCCGGTCAGCGTATCGAGCACTGAAATGTAGCGGGTAATGACGGGAAAGGAAAACTGCGACGTGAGCCCGCGAATCGAATCGCCGGAAACATCGACCTTCCCGATTTTGACGGAAAGTTGCTGGGCGCTGGCCAGAACCGGCAACACGAGAACAAGCAAAGCAATGCCGGAGAGGATTCCCAGCCGGAATTTTCTGCGGGTACTACACGATTTCATGGTTGATGCACAAGCCCTTCGCAGCA
>CAZTNL010000160.1:0-6748 GCA_964614885.1 uncultured Calditrichaceae bacterium
TTCAGGCCGGCGCCAAAGGTGGCGCCCTGCTCGCTGTTCTGCAGAAACAGCGATTTGTAGCCGCCGCGCAGAAACAAGGTGTTCTTGATTCCGATTTCGACGCCGCTGTTTACGTACTCCGTGTTGTCGTTCGGCTGAACGCCATCGGCAGAGGCCGTGACTTTGAAGGTTTCGTTGCTCATCAGGCGCCAGGCCAATCCGAAACGCAGGCTGATCGGCAGGTCGAAACTGTCGGTCTGATATTTCGCCGGCACCTGATCGACGGTACCGGGTTCCGGAAGCGGATCTTCATTGAAGAAGATGTCACGGCCATCCAGCTGCATCTTGGTTCCGAAATTTGTAATTGCGGCGCCCAGGGTCAGATTGCTGAACGGCGTATCGTAGAGCACCCCGAGGTCAAATCCGGCGCCGATGGCACGGACATTCAGAATCGATTCCTGGATAAACTTCCCAGTGAAGCCGATGGAGAAGCGGTCGGTTAGATTCTTTGCATAGGTCGCGCCCAGTGCAATCGAGTTGGCGCTCCAGGTTTGACCCGTACCATCCGGATTCCGGATCGTCCGCACGGGCTGTTCCGGGGTGGCCAACGAGATAACCTGCACCGCGAAGGAGCCGACATTGCCGGCGTTAATCGAAAACGCGGCAAAATCATAATTGGTTTGTGCCAGCCATTCGGAATGGTTGAAAGTCGCTTCCCCTGTCCCGGAAATGCGCGAAAGGCCGGCGGGATTCCAGAAAGTGGAAAGCACGTCATTAGACAAGGCGGTGTAGGCGCCGCCCATGGAAATAGGCCGGGCCCCGGCGCCGATCTTCAGAAACTGCGCCGCAGTGGTGCCGACGCGGTTGATGGAGTTGACGTTTTGTGGGTTTTCCTGGGCAATGCCGGCGGTTGTCATCAACAAAACCAAAACAACGCCAGGGCCGAAACTTTTTTTCATATTAGCACCTTCGCAGATTCTTTCTAACTGTAAAGAGCGATTGTCTTATCTCTCAGGCTCCTGTTCGATCCGGACAGCGGCGAAGCGCCTGCTGCAGCGCTGCCACACTCCCTATGAACCGCCTGCTGCAACGCTGAAGCGTTGCACTCCAGGCTACTTTATCAGGGCGAACCGGCCGATCTTTTCGCCGATGCCGGGCGCTTCGACATGATAGATGTAAACGCCATAAGCCACCTGCTGCGACTCGAACGTCAGGATCCGCCAAATGGCGAAATCGCGGTTGTCGTTCTTCTCAATGGTATCAACAAGCTCGCCGGTGATCGTGTAAATGCGAATCGTGCACTCCTTCGGCAGGTTGCGGAATTGCAGTTGCAAATCGTCGCGGCCGCCGGAACGGGGTGCGGCCAGCTCGGCCGGACTGAAGGCAATGTACGGATTCGGCACGACGATGACATCGTCGAGCGCGCTGCGCGCCTTCTGCCGGTCCACGCCTGCCACCCGGGTTGTAAAGGCATATTTGTCGCCCGCCTCGAACGGCTTGGTCGAGAAAAAGAGGAAAACGTCGCCATCACCGGGATAGATCGGTTTCTCGAACACGATGAGTGAGTCCTGCGTGCCATCCACCGTCTTCACCGTATCGCTCGGCGGGCTGAATTGCACCTGGTAGGTGGTCTCTGTAATGCGCGAAGCGTTCGGCTTGATCAACACGATGGTTTCCTGCCAGTCCCAGCGTTTGTTACGCAGGCCGGAAACTTCATTGATGAAGAAATCAACCCGCTCTCCGGTCGAGGTATCGATAATCCGGAAAGGCGTGCGCACACCGCCGAGGTTGCGCGCGGTGGAATCTGCCGGATGTGTCAAATCTCCGTTCGCAGTCGTGTCGTAGTTGGCAAACTGAATTTCAAAATCGACCGGCACAGCCGCTGGGTTTCCGACGTCCGACAAAGCGATGACCGTGTTTTCATCCCTGAAATTGGTCTGGGTCTCGATGGCCTTGAAGCCGCTGCGCCCCCCTTCCGTGCTGAGCGGATCGAGCCCGACAGGTTGATCATGCACAAAAACCTTCATGCCATCGAAAACCGGATTGCTGTCCTCGCCGTTCAACGCCAGGCTCGATGAAACCGGCGCAAATTCGAAGGTCACACTAAACGTCTTTCCCGATGGGAGGGCGCCTGGTGTGGCGCTGCGGATGCGGCCCTGCTCCAAATCGACTTCGTATTGCCCGGGATCGACAACAACGCCGTTTTCGTCGGTCACTGTCAGAGAACCCCCAACAATACCTCCTCTGGCAAGATTCACAAAAATCGTGTCCCGCGATACAAATGAGGATGAAATCGGCTGAAGGTCGACCACGGAGTAGCCGACCGCCGTTGTGTTCGAGTCCACCTGGACATTTTTAAAAACAACGTCATAGCTCTTACCATCGACCACGTCGAACTGGTCGAGGAAGTCAACGCTCACCCTGCCGGTGGCATTTCCAATCTCACGCGTGGCAAGATTGTTCCCATCGGCATTGTCCAACTTAGGCGCCACGACACCAGCCGCAGGCGGGCCGGGCACAGCCATGGCAGTGTTCAAATCGAATGCGAACTCGCGGGTGATGGCATCGCGCTGGATGGTTCGCTGGGTCTCGGATGGCGCCAGCTTGCCGGCAATATCGCCGTGGTCGTATGCCGTTACGCTGTAAAAATAGGTCACACCATTCTTCACATCACTGGAATCGACGAAGGTGTGCACCAGACCGGTGTTCGATCCCAGATCAAAGCGCACGCCACGGCCCGCGTATTCGACCGGGGACAGACCCGAAAACTCGTTGACCAGGTCAAACTGCGCCGGCACACCGCTCGCCTGCCTCAGCGGGGTAGAGAGAAAGGGCACCCCGCGTGAGTCGGTAATGGTTTGCGTGTCGTTGAAACTGAAATCCTGGCTTCGATAAATCTTGTAGCCTTCAAAATCAAAGGCCTTCTTCGGCTCGTCAGGGTTGGCTCTGGCCACGAAGGAATCGAACGATTTTTCGGCGACATCATCCCAGTAAAGCGTCACCTTCTTGTCGCCGGGAACGGCGCGCACAGTCGGCTTGAGCGGCGCCTGGGCAAATCGGTAGTCAGATTCGAACACCTGTTGGGAAACCTGAGCGTTGGAGAGCAGATCGGTAAAATCCTGGCCGAGCAACAACGCGATGGAAAAGCGTTGGCTCTCGCCCGGCTCCAGAGTAAAGGGTCCCGAACCGTAAATAAAAACGTTGTCCGCCTCCTGTTCGATTTGCGGCGCCGGATCGAATTCGCGCTGGTTCGGTGTGGACATAAGGTTCCACATGAGCTCATCGTTGCGCGGCTCGTTGTTGCCACCAAAGAGGATTGCGTTAAAACTGGTCAGCCCCAGCTGGTCGGATTCAGCAATGTCGAGAAAACCGAAATTGGGCTCGCCGCTGAGGAACCGCATACCGGGCTCGCGACGTTCTGAGGTCGCCTCACCTGCGTCGCGCAGGGAATTGTTGTTCGCATCGAGGAAAAAGAGTTGGTTCGGCTTGCCATCGCCCTCGCCAAAATCACCGGTGCCGGCGATGCCGTCAACGCCGACATCATCGAAGTCCGCATTCCAGTCACCATCCTCATCGCCCGACCAGTGCAGCTTCGGCGCGCCATAAATGCCGACGTCCGAAAAAATAAGCTCACCGGCATCGTTGAATTGGCTTTCATCCACAAGGCTGTCAGCGTCGTTGTCGAAAGAATCGTCGTCGATACCCGGGCTTTCGAGGAAGCGGTAACCGAAGTACCCGGGCACTTTGCCCAGATCGCCCACCCGGTCTTCGTCGAAGGCGAACAGCATGTTGCGCGTGTCGAACGGAAAATTTTCGTCAAATGCGGAGATAAAACCGGCAAAGTCGTCGGCAAAATCGTTTGGCCCGCCGATGTGCGGATCACCGAACATGCCGAGATAGACGTTGTCGAGCGTCTTCTGGCTGATGTTGACGACGGTGTACACCAGAAAGATCAGGTCCTCGGCCAGAGGGTTGTTGAACTGAAAAATCCGAACCTGCAACTCCAGTCCCATGCCGGCAATCGTCCGGTCGCCCGGTGCCGGCAGGTAGTTGAACTCGGCGTTGTCGAAGTCGTCCATCACGTAGAAAACTTCCTCGTCCGGGGTGGTCGCGTCGTCTCCCAGAAAGGCCGGCCAGACATAGCGCCCGAGCGTGGAATTAAACCAGGACTCCGGCCAACTGTCCGGCTTTCCATCGAGGTTGCGATCCAAGTCGGAGAAAGTGGCGACCTCGTTCGAATTCGGATCCGAAAACCCGAGGCGGGGTTCCCATCCCCAGCGATTAGCCGTACCGGGCTCGAACTCCCCGCCGGAAGCGGCGAAGAATCCGTCGTCGACAATGTGCAGCGTTTCTCCGTCTTCGCCGGTCACCTCGGCGGCCACCAGCGGGCCAAACTCAAATGCATATCCCAAACCGCTAGGGCCGGCGGGCCAGACCAAATCGGCGTTGGAGTTGTCGGCGCTCGGCGTGGAAATCGACCCCTGGTTTGTGACCAGAACCCGGATTTGGTTACCGCTGATGATGGTTTCTTTCAAACGGTCGTGCCGCTCGTCTTGCCGCAAGGCTTTGGCCAGAGCCTTTTCCTGCTCAGCTACCACTTTGTAGCGTTCCGCGGGCGCCAACTTCTTCACGTTCAGCCGTTTGGCATCGCTTTTCTTGGCGCCGCCGGCAATACTGACCGTGAAACTGCACAGCAGCAGCAACAGCAAACAAGTCTTAGATAGATTGGACATGGTTTCCTTCATGCTCGTCTTTTGTTTCGTTCATTTACCAGCCGGGCTGCGGATTCAACCGCCACTCCGAGGTTTCCTTGCACTCAAAAGCCAAAGGTCAGCCCCCAGCGGATTTCGCGCGGCGCTCCGAGAAAATCCTCTCTCTGATAAAAGTTGTCGAGAAACTCGACCGGGAAAAAATCGTTCGGATTGGCGGCAATGGTCGCACGCAGACCGTCGAACAGCGTGGAGCGCACGGTCTCGTTGAGATTGGTCAGGGAACGCCCGGTGTTTGTGTGCACGAGTCGCTCGCGCTTCACATCCAGCGCGTTTTCGACCTGCATGAACACGGAGAAGTTCATGCCCTGCACCGCGAAATACTTTTCCAGCCGCAGGTCGAGATTCGTCAGAAGCGGGCGACGATCGCTGTTCGGCTCGAACTTCACCGCCTGCACCGAAGACGGGACGCTGGGTGTATAGGGAGTGCCCGACTGCAACGAGGCGATCGCGCTGAGCAGCCAGTTTCCGGGTTTTCTTATGGTCAGCGTGCCATTGAGCGTGTGCGTTCTGTCGAAACTCAGCGGTACCAATTCTTCTTCGGTTTTTCGCCCCGTACGTGTGTCTATCTGCAAGTCGAGAGGGTTTGAAAAGGCTCCTTCACCGATTTGGTAGGTATAGTCGAGCGTCGCCGAGAACAAGCCGTTCTCAGCCGGACGCTTCAGCAAGGCGAGGGTAAAGCCGCGAACGTTGGCGTAACTGATGTTGGTGGTCACGTTGAATTGTTTCGTAGCCGCCACTTCGCCCGCGATAACCCGCCTGTTTTCTATGAGATTGTTGACGTCCTTGTAAAAAACCGTCAGGTCAACCTTCATGTCCTCGGTGAATTGCTGCTGCAAGCCCATTTCATACTGAATGCTGCGCTCGGGCTGCAGGTTGCTGTTGCCGAATGTGGGCGTCACATCGTCGCGGGCAAAGTTATTGAAATCCTCGAAGCGCGGATTCTGATAAATATCGCGGAAGGTCGGGTTCTGGTGGAACCAGCCGTACGAGAAGCGGATGATGCCGCGGTCGCTGATAGGAAAGCTCAGACTTGCCCGCGGGTTCAGGCGGTGTTTAGCGGAAGCAGTCTTGAAAAAGATGGGATTGCTGAGTCCGATCACGTCGTCAACGGTGCCTGCCAGATCCGGGTTGTACCGGGCCCGTGTGTCCAGATACTCATACCGCAGCCCGATATTGAGGATGAAGCGCTTTGCCAGCTCCATCTTGTCCAGAAAATAGAGAGCTCCCTGAACCGGCTTGCGGGTGTAAAACTGAAAATCCGTGAGGTTCGGGTCGTTGGCATCGCGCGGGTTGATAAAGCGGTTGTTTGCAAAATCGAAAAGGAGCGTGAAGTCGTCCAGTTTGAGCCTGTGCAGACCGAGTTCGCCGCCGAACTTGAGCTCGTGGTGCGGCAAAATCTGGCTGACAACATCGAGCTTCGCATAAAGGGAACGCGACTTTTCACTGGAGTGACTCGGATCGGTACCTCCGGCGACATAAGAAGAGCCGGCCGTTCCGGTTGGCGGAATCACCAGATTGCTGACGTCGTTTCCAGGAATCGGGACCATGCGCGGATCGAACACATCGTCGAAGACCGATGTACGCGACTTGGTGTAGTTTACGCCAAACTTCAGGTTGTAGAACGTTTTCTCACCAAGAGTTTGTGTCAAACCGAGCGTGTGGCTGATGTTTCGTGTCTTGGTCTTGGGCCTGCCATCGGGTGTAAATCGATAGCGGCGATAGATGTTGACAAATGTGTTTCCACGCCTCACAATCCGGTTGAACCGGTCCCCTCTTTCATAGAGAACGTCGTATGTGACCTTGATTTTTGCTGTCGGTCTCCAGGTGAGCTTGCTGGTCAGGTTCAAGGTCTTACGGGTTACCATCGGTACGATTTTCCGGTCGCCGCTCGCACCGGGTTGACCGTTTGTGGTCAGGACGGGTCTGCCGTCCGGGCCGGTCTCGAAGGCAAGGCCGGCGGGGTCAATAAAAATGTTCTGTCCATCAAAAAAGAGCAG
>CAZTNL010000161.1:0-6737 GCA_964614885.1 uncultured Calditrichaceae bacterium
CGACCGGTTCGTTCAACTGGTGGACGCGCATCGCTTCCTTTAACGCCGATACCAACCCGCCGAATCTGGTCGTGACCATGACCCCGGTCGGTCCGCCACCGGTTATTCAGCCTCCGGGTTCATTTCAGTACGATGTGACGGTGACCAACATCGGCGGTCCGGGAAGCGCGACGATGAATGTTCAGCTCTGGACTTTCGCCGTGAGGTCGACTGGAGGCCAGACTGATGCGCTGTTTGGCCCGATGAGTCTGTCTCTGGCGCCGGGACAGTCGTTCAGCCAGCGCAACACGCAGAATATTCCGCTGGTCGATGCCGGGTCCTTCCAGTACGTCGGAGCCGTAGGCGTGCCGAACGTGTTGCCGGCTAACATTTTCGCCAGCGACAGCTTTCCGTTGACCATCCTTGCGGCGCCGTCCCTCACAAAGAGCGAAGTGCCTGATGAGTGGCAGGCGGTGGCCAAGGCTGGAGATGATGCTCTTGCTGAAGCAGCAGTGCCCGTCTCAATTTCCCTGCAGCGGAATTTCCCGAATCCGTTTAATCCGACAACGGAAATCCGTTATGACCTGAACGTACCGACCAAGGTTCGCCTGACCATTTACAACACACTTGGTCAGGAGGTCAAGACGCTGGTAAATGGTGTGCAGCCTGCCGGTTCACAACGAGTGACCTGGGATGCCACGAATGATGCAGGCAGGACCGTGTCTGCCGGCATCTACCTGTATCGGCTTGAAGCGGGTGGCGTTGTTCAGACCCGAAAGATGACACTCACGAAGTAAGCAAAATCTGACTGCGGAGGCCCGGTAATTCGGGTCTCCGCAAGTCGGTCTCAACCGAAATGAAGGATCGGGGGAGAGAAGAGGAAAAATGACACGGAGCAGATATTTGGACATCACGAGGCTTGTGTTCTGGCTGGTCGTACTCGGCCTGTCGGCGTCTGCGTTCAGGTGCAACTCCAGGAGCGAGGACCGCGCGGCTGCGGGCGAGTCGGACCCGCGCGCGGTGGCGATCGCCGACCAGGTGCTGCAGGCCTGCGGGGGAAAGGAAAACTGGGAACACACCAGGTATCTTGTGTGGCGGTGCCTTGGGAAGCGCCTAAATGTGTGGGACAAGGAGACGGGCGATATTAGGGTCGAGTCACGCAAGTCCATTGTCCTCATGAATTTGAACACCATGAAGGGGCGGGCCTGGCTGCGAGGCCGTGAAATCACCGAAAAGGAAGAACTGCAGCGCGCGATGGAATACGGGCATGAGGCGTGGGTAAATGACTCATACTGGATTTTTCTTCCCTTCAAATTGAGGGATGAGGGTGTAGTATTAGAATATGTAGGGGAAGGCAAGGCTGAAGAGGGAGGAAATGTCGCCGATATTCTGAGTCTGACCTTCCGAAACACCGGCTTAACACCCGAAAATAAATACCATATTTATGTCGACAGATCAACGAAGCTGATCGTGCGTTGGGATTTCTATCTGAATGCGTCTGACCCGGAGCCCCGTTTCACGATGCCCTGGAAAAACTACAAACGCTACGGTGAAATCCTGTTGTCCGACGACCGCGGAACGAAGAAGCACACAGATATAGCCGTGTTCGATGAACTGCCGGAAGACATCTTGACCAAGCCCGACCGTCCGGACTGGAGAGCGCTTATTCAGAGCGCAGACGAAGGCCGGGGGGCATGAGTGAACTGAAGGAATGAGAAGTTTTGCATACGAACCTTTTCCCGGAAAGGAGGTGGTGCGGACCGGATAGTTGGCTGTCGACGCAAATTGCGTCTGCAGACGTTGTCGCGCTGTAGCAGCGCGTTATGGGTTTATGCTACCGGAAGCATTCGGCTACCGGCGCCTTGACCAACCCGACTTGCTGACCTCGACACCGATGATAGCAAGACGGCGATGGCGGAATGTTTTGCGTTAATGAACGACTGTGACGCTTGATATCTACGACCATCGTAGCAGACCCGCGGCTTCCTGGAGCCGTTTCAAGGAATGCGGCTAAACCCGCTGGCTGTACCAGCGCGGTTTGGCAGTCAAGTACGGCGTTGACCGATGGGGGACGGTTTCAACATCGAAACCCCGCCGGGCAGAGACTTCGTCTGACCGGAGGATCTTCGTAACTTGTCTTGACGAGGGTTACGGCACATCGATGACGACGCATTCACTTTACTGTGACCCAGGCACCCAGACCTAGGGTGTGGCTATGACACGAAGTGGGTGATTTTGATCCATAAGGCCAAAGTTATGACGACAACGTCTGCGAAATCGACGCGTGCGAAAGCACGCAGCTATGAATTCGCAGAATCTAAAATTGGAGGAATGTATGAAGCGAATTATCACAGCGTTCTTGCTCGTGTTGCTGTCCTTCTCCCTGGTATGGGCGCAGTCACGACCGGTTAAAGTCATTCATGCCAAGCGGTTTGACCGCTCCCGGCCGCTGCGTGACCTTGCCAAGCCCGTAACCAAGTACCGGAACTGGAAGAGGCCGCGTCTGATCCCGAATCATCCGCCTATGATGGATGAGGCGCGCGGTGAACGCAATCGGCGAGTTGACCCGGCATTGCAAGATGCTCTGGGAACGAAGGCCGCCGGTGCTGTTCTGCAGAGCTGGAACGGCCTGCGCAACACCGACAATGCCGGTCTCGTGGCACCGCCGGATCCCAACCTTGACGTAGGGCCAAACCATGTCGTAGAAATGGTGAACTTGGTCTATGGCATCTGGGATAAGAGCGGGAACATGCTCGTTGGACCTTCACAAACGAATACGCTCTGGGCCGGCTTCGGCGGCAATTGCGAGTTCAGCAACGACGGTGATCCCGTTGTCGTTTATGACCCGCTTGCTGACCGTTGGCTGCTTTCCCAGTTCGTGTTTTCACAGTCTCAGTGTGTGGCGATCTCCACGACGCCAGACCCGACGGGTTCTTACTTCAGATATGAGTTTCCGACTCCCGGAAACGATTATCCGAAAATGTCGGCTTGGGACAATGCCTACCTGGCGACGATCCGTAACTTCAGCGGCGCCTTTAACATGGACGCTGCTGCTTTCGAGAAATCGGCGATGCTGGTTGGCAACCCCGCCGCGAAGATGGTCGTTTTCGACATGTCGGCTGCGCTTCCTGGCATTGATGGCTTCCTGCCCGCAGATGTGGACGGGCCTGCACCGGCCGCCGGCCGTAACCCCATGTTTATGGGTTTTCAGTCCGCGCAAAACCGTCTGGCCATGTTCGATATGTCCATCGACTGGGCAAACGTGGGAAATTCGACGCTCAATGGCCCGAATTTCCTGTCGGTCAGCGCCATCGACAACAGTGTCAGCCGTATCCCGCAGCCGGCCACGACGAATCAGCTTGATGCCCTTTCGGGCTTCATGATGTTCCGTCTGGCCTACCGCAACCTGGGTACGCGCGAAGCGCTGGTGGCGAGCCACACGGTTGACGTGAACGACTATAATGGTCATGCAGGCTTTCGCTGGTACGAGTTGACCTCCACTGGTGGAGCCTGGAGTGTTCGCCAGCAGGGCACCTTTGCTCCGGACGGCGACAACCGCTGGATGGGCAGTATTGCCATGAACGCAAACGGCGACATCATGGGCGCCTACTCTGTTTCGAGCAAGGCGACCTTTCCGGCCATTCGCTTCGCGGGCAGAAATGCTGGCGACCCGCTCGGCCAGTTCACGATTCAGGAAGGCACTCTCCAGAACGGTGGCGGCTCACAGCTGGGCACAACCCGCTGGGGCGACTACAGCAACATCGTGGTCGATCCCTCGGATGACATGACCTTCTGGTATGGCACCGAATACTACGAGACCACCATTGCATGGCAGTGGGTCACGCGTATCGGTTCCTTCCAGGCGTCGCCTCCGGCTGTGGCCATCTCCTGTGTTCCGGACAACCCGCAGCCGATCATCATCCCGACGCCGGGTGGCGGTCCGTTGCCGTACACGATGACCGTAACCAACAACTCCGCGTCTTCGAAGACCGTCGACGTCTGGTCGTATGCCCAGCGCAACGGCTTCGGCAAAACGGATGCGCGTTTTCTGCAACAGGGTGTCGTTCTCGGACCGGGCGCAAGCCAGGTTTTCAACATCACCGACAATATTCCGACGGTTGATCCGGGTAACTTCACCTTCAACTGTATCGCCGGCACGTTCGTCGGTGCGCAGGTGATTAGCAGCTCGGCATTCCCGTGGTCAGTAGGCGTTGTCGCTCCGAGCAACGGACTGGCGAAATCTGCTGGCGCGAATATCAGCGGATGGGAAGCAGTTGCCAAGGCTGGTTTTTCATCTGAAACCAGCACGGAGGCAGTTCCGGAGACGATAGTTCTGCAGAACAACTATCCGAACCCGTTTAACCCGACGACGAGCATTCGCTACACGCTCAACGAAGCGTCGCAGGTTAGGCTCACCATCTACAACATGCTGGGCCAGGAAGTCAAGACACTGGTCAATGCGTTTCAGCCGGCCGGCTTTAAGTCTGTCAGTTGGGATGCGACCAACAACTCCGGTCGTACCGTATCGGCCGGTGTCTACCTCTACAAACTCGAGGCAGGCGGTGTTGTGCTTACGAAGAAGATGACGCTTACCAAGTAGTCTGGCGTTTTGCGTCAACACGGTGGGAGCCGCCAAACTTGGCGGCTCCTGCTCAATTCCAGTTGTTCAGCAGTTACTCTAACGAGGAGTTTTCTTACTAATGTTTGTATTTCGACAACGTCATTTTGCACACTCTGTGGTTTGTCTTTTCTTGCTCTGCTTCGCCCTGGTCGGGCCCGGGTGTAACCGTGATGCCGACACGAAGATGTCATCGGCCGAAAAATCCGACCCCAAAGCCATTGCAATCGCTGATTCTGTCATGGCAGCGTGTGGCGGGCGGGCAAATTGGGATGCCACGCGATATCTTGCCTGGCGTTTTTTCGGAAAGCGTCTGAATGTCTGGGACAAGGTCACCGGCGATGTTCGGGTCGAATCGAGAGGCTCCACCATCTTGATGAATCTCGAGTCGAAAACCGGGCGCGCATGGAAAGACGAGCAGGAACTGACCGACCCTGCTGATGTGCGACGTGCACTCGATTATGGCTATGAGGCCTGGGTGAACGACTCTTACTGGGTCTTCATGCCATTCAAGCTGCGCGATGACGGTGTGATTCTGAAATACCTCGGCGAAGGCGAAACAAAGGACGGCGAGAAGACTGACATTCTCAGTGTGACTTTCGAGAATGTTGGGCTCACGCCGGAAAACAAGTACGAAGTCCAGGTAGACAAGAAGACCCACCTGGTGGTCAGTTGGTCTTTCTATATGGATGCTTCGGATGAATATCCGCGCTTCACTACGCCATGGAAAAACTACAAACGTTATGGCAAACTTCTGCTCTCGGACGACCGGGGTGAGAAAAAGCATACTGAACTTGGTGCTTTCGACAAATTGCCCGAGTCGGTTTTCAAAGATCCGGAACCGTTCGAGTGGGCTGAAATCGACTCGCTAAACCGGCTTGGAAGTTGACGCTATCTTGTTTGCACATACACGGAGACTTCAAGACGATGACCGTTTTTCAAATCATGAAACTGGACAGGGTGCTTCTTGCCCTCTGCTGCGCTTTTGCTCTGGTGCTGGTCACGGGCTGCGAGCGAGAGTCAGGCAAGGCAACGACCGGGGTCGGAAAGTCGGACCCGAAGGCCGTTGCCATCGCGGAGGCGGTGCTCAATGCCAGCGGTGGGCGTGAAAACTGGGAACATGCCCGGTATCTGGCGTGGAATTACTATGGCAAACGCCTACATGTGTGGGATAAGAAGACTGGAGACGTTCGCATCGAATCAAAAAGTTCTACGGTTTTGATGAATCTCAACTCGAAGAAAGGCCGCGCCTGGCGCAACGGAGAAGAGCTGACTTCGACGGACGATTTGAAGCGGGCGATGGACTACGGCTATGACGCGTGGAAAACGGATTCGGACTGGATTTTCATGCCGTTTAAATTGTTGGATCCGGGCGTGATTCTGAATGTTGTCGGAGAAGGCGAAGAGGAGGGTCATAAGACCGACATCCTCAGCGTGAGATTCGCCAACACCGGCGACGGGCCGCAGCCGATGTACCACATTCACATCGACAGGGATAGTAAATTGCTGGTGCGCATGACCCTCTTCCGGGATGCGGCCGACGAACGTCCAAGCTACACGGCTCCATGGAAGGACTACAAACAGTACGGCACACTTCTGCTGTCAGCTGACCGCGGTGAGAAACAACACACTGAGGTCGGCGTGTTCGATAAGTTGCCGGACTCGGTTTTCAGAAATCCAGCTCCGTTCACCTGGGCGGAGATCGATTCACTGAACCAACTCAAGGGTTAACCTTAACCAAGGAGGACCGTATGAAAAGGTTTTTACTTACCATTCTGGCCGTCACATTGATGGCCCCGACGACTTGGTCGCAGTCCGCGACAGGCCCAGATAAAGTGATCCGGGCCCTGAAGATGGACCGCTCCCGGCCGCTGCGCGACATGGCGCGGCGTGTGCGCCGCACTGAACGGCGCCGGGCCGACTACGAGGTGCCGAACAGGCCCTCGCTTTACGCCGAGCGCGACAACAACGTCCGACACGGCGTCGACAAAGGTTTGCAGCGCGAAGCGGCCTCGCAACCAGCCGGCCCGACCATCCAAAACTGGGAAGGCGTCGGCCGTTTCACTGGTGGCGGTGGAACCCCGCCGGATCCCAATATGGATGTAGGACCAAACCACGTGTTCCAGTGGGTAAACACGTC
>CAZTNL010000162.1:0-6732 GCA_964614885.1 uncultured Calditrichaceae bacterium
CCAACAGGTGAAAGGGTTTGAGCTTAAAATGGTTGTTAACACAGAATCCGGGTAAAAACCTGTTTCCAACAAAGTATTCTTTCTAAAGTTCAGAGAGGTTCATTTCCCCAACGTTGAAACACAAAAATCTCTGCGTTCTCTGCGCCTCTGTGGCAATGATCTTTTGGATAGCTGGGCATCCCGATATCTTCCGACGGTGCGACGACGACCGATCATTCCACTGACAGCCGCACTTCGCCATTCTCAACCAGCACAGGGTAACTGCCGATGTCCGCCTTGTGCGGTCCGGGCAAGCCTTTGCCGGTCGCGAGATCGAAGCGTGCGCCATGCCAGGCACAGACTACCACGCCGTTTTGCACTTCGCCGATGCTCAGCGGCGCCTTCCGGTGCGGGCAGAGATTGTCAACCGCATAAACCTTGCCCTGGTAACGAAACAGGGCGATTTCCTTGCGCATGAATTCAATAACCTTCGCACCGCGCTCCGGAATGTCCGCCAGCTCGGCGACTTTGTAAAATTCAGCCATGTCTGCGTTCGGGGTCAGCGACGGAGGAACCCTCTTCGGATATCTGGGTGACGGTCGTCCGGGTGACGCTCCGGTGTCAGCTCCCTTCCTGGTTTGAAATCCCATATTCCTTCATCTTGCGCCAGAGCGTCGTTCTGCCGATACCGAGAAGCTGCGTCACCAGATCATAGTTCCACTCATGTTCCTCGAGCATGGCCGCGATGTGCTGCTTTTCCAGCTCCTTGAGCGTCATATTCGCCGTCCGGTAGGGATGGGCGCTCGTTCCATTTTGCATCCCGGTGACGGTCGGCGGCAGGTCGGAGACCGTGATTACATCGCCGGCGGCCAGGGCCACGGCGCGTTCGATGGCATTTTCCAGTTCGCGAACATTTCCGGGCCAGCGGTAGCTCAGGAACGACTGGATGGCCTCCTCGCTGACAGCGTAGACCGTCTTGTGCATTTGCTTCGAATATTTTTCAACGAAATAGTTTACCAATGGAACGATATCTTCCGGTCGTTCCCTCAGAGGCGGTATGGTCATCTGGATGACGTTGAGGCGGTAGAACAAATCCTGGCGAAAGCGGTTTTCGTGTACCATTTGCTCCAGGTCGCGGTTGGTGGCCGTAAGCACGCGCACATCCAGTTTGCGGATTTCGTTGCTGCCGACCGGTTTGATTTCTCCTTCCTGCAGGAAGCGCAATAGCTTCACCTGAGTCGCTTGCGAGGTTTCCCCGATTTCATCGAGGAAAACCGTGCCATGCTCTGCTTCTTCGATCAGACCTTTCTTGTCGCCGCTGGCGCCGGTAAAGGCGCCTTTGACATAACCGAAGAGCTCACTCTCCAGCAGGCTTTCCGGCAGCGCGCCGCAGTTCACCGCGATGAACGCGTTGTTCACCCGGCGGCTGTGCTCGTGGATGGAGCGCGCCACCAGTTCCTTGCCGGTTCCGCTCTCTCCGTCGATGAGCACCGAAATGTCCGTTTGCGCGATGCGTGCGATCAGGTCGAGCAGGTTTTGCATGGCCGCGCTCTTGCCGATGATATTGCCGAAACGGTGCTGCTCCTTGGCGTTCAGCCAGGAAAAAAAGTCGTCCACCTCTTTTTCGATGAGAGGCAGCGTGATATCGATCACCTTTTGGCGCTCTTTCAAATTGGCGGCGACGATACTCTCGAGGTCACCGCGGTCGTACGAATAGACATTGTAGAACCTGGCGAACGGATCCTTGCCTCTGGCACTGCTGTCGTTTTCGACCAGCCGAACCATGAGCATGGGCGCATTCCGGCGCTTGTGCATGATATCGGCGAACTTGAGCTGCAACAACACAGGCAGCGCCTGTTCGTCGAAGATCAGCAGCAGATCGACGCCGGCCAGAACCGACGGCAGCGTATCGACGTCGATCATCCGACCATTATGCCGGGCGCACAGATTCTCTGCCGCGCTTCCGCCGGCAAAGAGCAGCTCTCCGATTCGCCGATCTGCGAGTTTGCGTACAAAAGCCTCACATTCCGGCCCGTTCGTCCAGACGAGCGCCTTGTGTTCGTGCAGGTCGCCGAAGATCTTTTGCGCCAGGTCGGTGACCACTGATTCTTCCGTAATGGCACTTTTTTGCAGGTTGGATTCGAGGCGAACCTTTTCGGCCAGCCACAGTCCGCGCTGGTTGAGCTTACTAAACAACGGTCCGACTGAGTTAGCGCGCCTGGCCAGCTCAAACTGACTGCGGAAAATCTGAACATTGTGCGGCAGCGTTCGATCGGTTTCAATGCCGACGGCCCGGGCAAAAAAGCGACGCACGGCTTCGGCACTGGCTCGCGTTTGCAGCCGGCCCTGGATGCGCTTTGTGGGCAAGCCGGTTTTCTGGTGGAGAAATCCGGCCACGCCGGCGCTGAAGCGCTCGCCATCGTCGCAGGCGGCGAAGGCCTCGAAACCGGACGGGCTGCAGGTGACGAACAACTCGTCGCATTCGAGCCGTTCGTACAATTCTTTGATGCTGCGGGCGGAGACGTCCGGCAGGGTTACCTCTTTACGAAGTTCTGAACCTAGCTCGAAGCTGCACGAATGAATGGGCATTGCGTCTACTGGAAATTGTGAAGCTTAGAAAAAAAGGTCGTTACGATGATGAATGAGAACAGCAACCAGTTGAAGCCGACCACAGAAATGATCGCTGCGCGGCGACCCTGCCAGCCTATCGCGCGCCGGGTGACGAAGTGCAGCAGGTAAATTCCCCAGGACACGGCGACCGCAATCAGCTTCGGGTCCAGCACCCACTGCCCCGTCCAGACGTTGAAGCCCATGTAAAGTCCCATGCCGATTCCAATCGTAACGAGTATGAGTCCGATGTTGACCGCCTGGTTGCTCAGGTTATCGATGAATTCGAGGGAGGGGAGCCGTTCGAAGAAAATTCCTAGCCGTTTGCTCTGCATTTCGCGCGCGAGCAAAATGTACATCAGGCTGGTGATGAACGATATGGTGAAGGCTGCATAGGCGGCGATCATGACGGCCACGTGGACTTCGAACACCAGCCGCGTCAGAACAGGCGCCAGGCCCTTGTCGACGTTGATAAAGAAGTTCGACAGCCCCTGCAGCAGCAAGATGAGCGGCATGAAGAAGACCCCCATGGTCATTTCTTTGAGCCGGACTTCAAGCACCAGGTAGACGACGACGAAAAACCAGGCGCTCGCCGTCAACACGGTAAACGTGTCGCTGACCGGCAGATGCCCGAGGTGCAGCGTCAGGGCCAGGAGGTAGACAGAATGCAGACTTACGCCGAAGATGATAGAGCCCCGGGTGCGCTTTGCCTGCTTTGGGGTTTTCTCGTTGAAATAGGAAACATACTGCCAAAAGACGCCGGCGTAGGCCAGCAGTACAGCCCAGGAAAGAAAGGTCAGTAGCTGCTTCACGGTTTGGATGTCCTCAGTTTATGGCCAACCGCATGTGTAGAGGTCGTTATGGGTGCGTTTTCAATTTGAAAAATATCAAACCGCACTGTGAAAAGCAAGGGAAAGGTTCCGTACGCACCGAAGTTGGGCCAGATCGGTTGATCTATTTGCTGGAATTGCCTAAGTTGACCGTGCGGTCGGCCACGCCCGGCCGTGGCGTTCGCTGCGGGCGAGGATGTCTGTTCGTTACGTAAAGAGAGCACGCGTTGAAAATTTCACTGCTTGAACCTTACCTCACCGGTTCGCACCAACAGTGGGCAGAGGGTTACCAACGCGCCAGCCGGCACCAGGTGGAAATTCTCGGCCTCCCGGGAAATTTCTGGAAATGGCGCATGCACGGCGGCGCCGTGACCCTGGCAGACCGGTTTCTGCGCTCCGACTCGCCGCCGGATCTGCTGCTCGCAACCGACATGCTGGACCTGACGACTTTTCTCTCGCTGACACGGGGAAAAAGCGCAGGTATTCCGGTGGCGATCTATTTTCACGAAAACCAGTTGAGCTACCCCTGGTCGCCGACGGATCGCGATGTGCTGCACAGGCGGGACCGGCACTACGGGTTCATCAACTACGTTTCAGCGCTGGCCGCGGACGCGGTGTTTTTCAATTCGGGCTACCATCGCGACAGCTTTTTGAACGAGCTGCCACGCTTTCTGCGCCATTTTCCCGACCAGCGCAATCCGGATACAGTGGATTGCATTCGGGCGAAAAGCAGCGTGCTGCCGCTCGGCCTCGACCTGGCGCGGTTCGACGCCGCGGCCTCCGAAGTCGGGCCGCTGCAAGGTACGGGGGCAGATTCGCCGCTGATTCTTTGGAACCACCGCTGGGAGTTTGACAAAAATCCGGCGGAGTTTTTTAGCGCTCTTACCGCGGTAGCGGAGCGCGGGCTGGATTTTCGCGTCGCCGTACTCGGCGAGTGCTTCAGCCGTAAGCCGCGCGAATTTCTCGATGCGAAAGAAGCGCTGGGCGACAGAATTGTCCGTTTCGGCCATGTCGACGGCTTTGCGGCTTACGCGTCGTGGCTATGGCAGGGCGACGTTCTGCCGGTCACTTCGATTCAGGATTTCTTCGGCGGCAGCGTCGTTGAGGCGGTCTACTGTCGCTGCATTCCGCTTCTGCCGCGGCGACTCGCGTATCCGGAGCTGATTCCCCGGGAATTGCACGACCCGGTCTTCTACGCTGATTTCGACGATTTGCTCACGAAGCTCGAGTCAGCGTTGACGGGCGGCCAGACCGATCGCACAGCCGTGCTGCGTCAGGCCGTTTCCAGGTTCGATTGGTCCGGGCTCGCGCCGGTGTATGATACGGCTATGGAAAAGGTTCTGCTGTTGGCATGACTCACGAGCGGCGCACCCAAATTTCATAAGGATGGCTTTTGCTTAAGAACAGCATCTCCTCAACACTGCCGGACTGGTTGCGAGCCTACGATGCCGGAGCCCTGCGCAAGGATTTGCTGGCGGCGTTGACCATCTCCTTCATCGCCTTGCCGCAGTCCGTGGCCTACGCGCTGATCGCTGGTGTGGAGCCGCAGTACGGATTGTACGCATGTATCGTCGGCTCGATCCTCGGAGCGATTTTCGGTTCATCGCGCTATTTGCAGACGGGACCTACCAACGCCAGCTCGGTTGTCCTCGGAAGTCTGCTGGTTGCCTTTGCCGGCCGCGCGAATTTCATGGAGATAGTTTTTCTGTTTGGCTTCATGGCCGGCGCCTACCAGTTGGCGGCCGGACTGTTCCGCCTGGGCAAGTTGACGCAGTTTATTTCGCGCTCGGTTCTAACCGGATTCGTCGCCGGAGCGGCCCTGCTGATTGTGGTGAACCAGATGCCGGCGCTTCTGGGCTTGCCGGGACACCGGCACCCCTCCGTGCTCGTCGGCATTGGCCAGATCGTACGCGATCTGCCGCTGGCCCACTCTCTGGACATGGCGCTTGGCCTGGGCACAATGGTACTCGTTCTGATTCTCAGGAAAATCAGTCCGACGTCCGCATCCGGCGCGCCGGTTTTGCCTTCTTACCTCATCGCCATTGTGACTGCCGCGGCTGCGGTGATGTTTTGGGGCCTCGACGCCGATGGCGTCCGCGTGATCGGAGAAATCCCGGGCGCCATTCCGGCGTTGAGCGTGCCGGCGTTTGATCTGCATTTAATGAAAGAAGTGGCGCCGGGCGCGCTGGCGCTGGCGCTCATCGGACTGGCGGAGGCGACTTCGGCCACCCGCTCGATTCCTTCAAATGCCGGGCATGTGCTCGATGCTGACCGCGAGTTTGTCGGCCAGGGTCTGACGAAGATCGCCACCTCTTTTCTCAGTGGCATGCCGGTTTCAGGCTCGCTTATGCGCACGCAGGTCTGCTATCTTGCCGGCGCCGCAACCCGGTTCGCCAACATCTTCGCCGGGGCGCTGGTTGCGCTCGTGCTCCTGTTTTTCCGGCCGGTCGTGCAGGCGATTCCGCTGGCGAGTCTCGCCGGCGTGATCGTAATCATCGCCTCGCGCATGGTCAACTGGCGGCACGCCCGCTTCGCCATTCGCGCCACCCGGTCCGATACGGTGGCCATGTTTGCGACCTTCGTGGCAGCCTTGTTGTTCAAACTCGACACCGCCATTTTTGTCGGCGTCGGGATCTCGCTGATTCTCTTCTTGCGAAAGGTGCAGACCCCGCGCCTGTCGGAACTGGTTTACGAGGAAGACACAGGTTTCCAGGAGTTGCGCAGCAGCCAATCGCGCAGCATCCCGGAAATCTCGATTATCCATGTGGAGGGGGACGTCTTCTTTGGCGCCGCCGATTTCCTCGAGGAGGAGCTGGGGAAAATCCTCCAGCGCGATGAAATCAAGGTGCTCATCCTGCGCCTCAAGCGCGCCAGCGCCGTGGACGCGACCTCGCTGCTCACCCTGTGCAAGATGCACGAGTTCATGCGGCAGCAGGGCAAGCTGCTGATTATTTCCGGGGTTACGGGGAGCATGGAGCGAATTTTTGAACGCACGGGCATCGACAAGATCATCGGCAAGGAAAACATCTTTTTTTCGGAGAACACGATCCTCAGCTCCACCCGCGAAGCGCTGGGCCGCGCCGTGGAGCACGTGAACCGCCTCGGAGGCAAGAACTACCGCCTGCGCCTCTACTACGACCGGCCGGAACTGGCCCAGGGAATACCCCCAAAGCCGGATGCTGCCTCCTGAAAAAAGAGCTTGCATGTTACAGGAATTTTCGTATTTTTGTTTCCGTTTAACCCAGCGTTTCCAAGGCCAGGTAGCTCAGTCGGTAGAGCAACGGACTGAAAATCCGTGTGTCCCCAGTTCGATTCT
>CAZTNL010000163.1:0-6728 GCA_964614885.1 uncultured Calditrichaceae bacterium
ACGTGTCCTTTGAAACGCAGCGCCGGTACGTCGCGAAAAGCCCTGAATTCAACCGTGTCCTTGGCGGTGGCATTGTCCCCGGCTCTGTCGTCCTTGTCGGCGGCGACCCCGGAATAGGAAAGTCGACTTTGATGCTGCAGGAGGGCGTAGGGCTCGCGGCTGCCGATTTCCCGATCCTGTATGTGTCAGGAGAGGAATCGGTTCAGCAAACAAAGTTGCGTGCAGAGCGTCTTGATATCGATTCGGAACATTTGTACGTGCTGCCCGAAACAGATGTCAATGCAATCGGCGATGCGATTGACAAGATAGCGCCCGGGCTTACTATAATTGATTCCATTCAAACGATGTCTCAGCCTGCGTTTGAAAGCTCTCCCGGCAGTATCAGCCAGGTGCGGGAGTGTGCGCTTGTTTTCTCCAGAATCGCCAAGGCCCGGCACATGCCGGTTTTTCTCGTCGGCCACGTCACCAAGGAAGGTTACCTCGCCGGCCCGAAAGTCCTGGAGCATATGGTGGATGTGCAACTTCATTTCGAAGGGGACCGGCAGCATTTCTACCGCCTTCTTCGTGCGGTCAAGAACCGGTTCGGCTCCACGCGCGAGATCGGTGTCTTCGAAATGAAAAAGTCCGGCCTGCAGGATGTGGCCAATCCGTCGACATTATTCCTCGGACAACACAAAGACCAGGTTTCGGGTTCATGTGTTGTTTGCACGATGGAGGGAAGTCGGCCCTTTCTCGTTGAAATTCAGGCCCTGGTCACACCGACGAACTACGGCCTGCCGCAAAGAACAGCGACCGGCATCGACGGCAAACGCTTGTCGCTTTTGCTGGCAGTTCTTGAGAAACGCATCGGGTTGCGGCTGGGCACGTACGATGTCTTTGTCAATGCCGCCGGCGGCGCCAAGGTCGATGAGCCGTCTGCCGACCTCGGTATTCTGACGGCGATCACATCGAGTTTTAGAGATCAGGTGATTCCGGGTGAATTCATCATGATTGGGGAAATCGGTTTGGGGGGCGAGCTCCGCGCAGTGTCGCAAATTGAGCAGCGCGTGGCCGAGGCCGCAAAATTAGGTTTCCGGAAAGTGTTTATTCCCGCGCACAACAGGAAAAGTGTGGGAAAACAAGCCGCCATCGATGTTGTCGGCCACGAACGCGCCGAGGATATTTTGCAAGAGGTTCTCTGTTGACACAACCCTTCTTTCAAATCACACACGAAGACCCGAAAAGCAGCGCGCGTTCAGGCCGGTTGCGAACGGCACACGGTCAAATCGATACGCCGGTCTTCATGCCTGTCGGCACTCAGGGCACAGTCAAATGCTGTTCCCCTGACGAGCTTCGTGCCGTCGGAAGTCAAATCATCCTGGGCAACACCTACCATCTCTATATGAGGCCGGGCCATGCTATTGTCGAACGGGCCGGAGGGCTGCAAAAGTTCTCTAACTGGAACGGGCCGGTACTTACCGACAGTGGCGGCTTTCAGGTTTACAGCCTGGCTGATCTGCGCAAGGTGAACAGCGACGGCGTCACCTTCAAGTCCCACCTCGATGGGTCGGTACACCACTTTACGCCGGAGTCGGCCACCGACATCCAAATGAGCCTGGGTTCCGATATCATGATGGCATTTGATGAGTGCCCGCCGTATCCGTGCACACAGGAGTATGCGGCGGATTCGGTGGAGCGCACGACAGAGTGGGCATCCCGCTGCCGGAACAAATTGCGGAACACCGCACCCAAGCACGGCTACGCCCAGGCGCTTTTCGCCATCGTCCAGGGCAGCATATACCCGGAGTTGCGCCGCCGCAGCGCAGAGGCCCTCGTGGCAATGGACTTTCCGGGATATGCCATCGGTGGCCTGTCGATAGGGGAGCCTAAACCGTTGTTGTTCGAAATGGTCGAGTTCTGTGTGCCCTTTTTGCCGGCGCTCAAACCGCGCTACCTTATGGGAATGGGTAAACCCGAGGACATCGTGACCGGTATTGGGCTGGGCGTGGATATGTTCGACTGCGTGCTGCCCACGCGAAATGCGAGAAAAGGGCAGGTCTTCACCTGGGACGGCCCGATGAACGTGAAGAATGCCTTCTACAAGGCCGATTTCCGCCCCATCGACGAGAACTGTGATTGTATTGCATGCCGCAACTTTACCCGAGCCTACATCCGGCACCTTATCCATGCGGGTGAAGTGCTAGGGCTGAGACTGACGACCATGCACAATCTGCACTTTTACCACGATCTTGTCGCCGTCTGCCGGCGCGAGATTCAAAATGGGACTTTTGCTTCCTGGAGCAAGAGTTTCTTATCAACTTATCGGCATACGATTCAACCTAATGTTGAGACAGCCTAATCTAAGGAGGAATAAGTGAACACTGTACTAACCGCGACACTACTTTTGCAAGCTGGCGGACAACAAAGCGGCATGTTTGGTTTCCTGGCGCCCATGGTCCTGATTTTCGCAATCATGTACTTTCTCATCTTCAGGCCGCAGGCCAAGAAGCAGAAAAAGCAGCAGGAGATGATCAACGCTCTCAAGAAAGGAGATCGCGTGGTGACTGCCGGCGGTATCCATGGCACGATCGCCGGTATCAAGGAGAAAGAGAACATCCTGGTGCTTAAAATTGCGGAAAACGTAAAGGTGGAAATAAACAGAGGTTCTGTCTCCAGTAAGATGGAATAGCGAATGGCAGTTAGAGACATCGTATTGTATGGTCAGCCTGTTTTGCGACTGAAATCCAGGCCGGTGGATGGCTTTGATGCAGGATTGCAGGTGCTCGTTGATGACATGGTGGAGACCATGTACGAGGCAGACGGCATCGGCCTGGCGGCACCGCAGGTGGGGGAATCGCTGTCGCTCTGCGTTGTAAACAACGGACTAATAGAAGATGGCGCTGAACCGAGGACCTATGTCAACCCGGTGATTTATGAGGAGTCAGGTAGCTGCACCATCGAGGAAGGGTGCCTGAGCATCCCGGATATCCGGGAAGATGTCGTCCGTTCGGAATTCGTCAGGGTGAAGTATCTTGACCTCGATGGCCAGGAGCATGACGAGAAATGCGACGGCATGCTGGCCAGGGTTCTGCAACATGAGATCGACCATCTCAACGGCATTCTGTTTGTGGACCGGGTCAGCAGTATTCGGCGCCGGTTGCTGGAAAAGCGGCTAAAGCGAATTGCGGCAGAATCGTGACGGCAGGACTTTGTTCTGCGCATAGATCATGAAACTCGTCTTTATGGGGACGCCCGAGTTCGCTGTTACCAGCCTAGAATGCCTACTTGAGAGCAAGCACGAAGTGCAGGCCGTGGTAACGGTCCCGGACAAGCCTCGGGGCAGAGGATTGAAGGTCCAGCCTTCTCCTGTCAAGGAGGCCGCCCTAAAATCTGGCCTGCCGGTCTTGCAGCCGCAGGGACTGACGGAGCCGCATTTTCTGGCGGAGTTGTGCAAGATGGCGGCGGACCTTTTTGTCGTGGTCGCGTTTCGGGTCTTGCCGCCGGAGGTTTTCGAAATGCCTGCCGCAGGGACGATAAACCTGCATTCGTCACTGCTGCCCAAATACCGCGGTGCGGCACCGATCAACTGGGCGATTGTCAACGGCGAGAAAGAAACCGGCGTGTCAACCATCTACATCCAAAAAAGCGTCGATACCGGAGACCTGATCCAGCAGAGGAAAGTCGGCATTGGTGACGATGAGACCGCTGGTGAGCTGCACGACCGTCTCGCCAGGATCGGAGCGGAGATACTTGTGGATACTGTAGACGCTATTGAACAGGGCAAGGCGGTGCGACACGAGCAGCGAGGCCACGCGACGAAGGCGCCAAAGATCTCGCGTGAAACCGGCCGGATCGATTGGACGAATTCAAGCGAATCAATTCGCAACTTGGTCCGCGGCCTGAACCCCTGGCCGGGGGCGCACAGCGTGCTGCGCGGCAAATCTTTGAAAATATTTGAAGCCGCTCGTTCGGAATCCACTGCGGTGGCTTCTGTCAAGCCTGGCGAGGTGGTGGAGTGCGACCGGAAGTCAGGTCGGCTCATCGTAGCCACCGGTGATGGTTGTCTGGAATTGAGGCGCTTGCAACCTCAGGGCAAGAGACAAATGAGCACGAAGGAGTTCCTGTTGGGCCACACTGTTGAAGCAGGGGACAGATTTGCAAACACGAAGTAAAGGCGTCCGGGAAATCGGCGTCGATATTCTCGCGAATGTCGACCGCAGACGCGATTATGTCGACCGACTGCTGGAACGGGCCTTCAAGACCTGGGATGTGAGTCCGGTGGACCGAAACCTGCTGGTCGAGCTCGTCAGTGGAACCCTGCGCCGCAGAGGCTCGCTGGACTGGATTCTGGGCCAGCTCTATCACGGCGATTACTCACGCACTCCCGGGGCCTTGAAAAGCGTCCTGCGTCTGAGCCTGTACCAGCTCAAGTATCTGGATCGCGTTCCGGATTATGCGGTCGTTTCCGAAGCGGTTGAGATCGCCAAGCGGCAGGGAGGTCAGCGCTGGGGGCGGACGGTCAATGCTATTCTGCGAGCCTATGGCAGACGGTCAGGGGAGATGTCCTTTCCTGAAAACGAAGCAGATCCGCTCTTCGCCCTCTCGGTCAGATATTCACATCCCGAGTGGCTTCTCAATAGATGGCTGGATCGTTATGGTCTTGAAAGGACCATCCGGTTCTGTGAGTACAACAACCGGCGACCAGCCCTGTCGCTGCGAGTCAATTTTAGAAAAATGGACCGAGAGGCGGCGCTTCAACGCCTTTGTGCTGACGGCTTCGATGTAGTCCGCTCGGAGATGCTGGACGATTTCATCAAGGTGAAAAAGGGCGGCGCCGGAATCATAGAACACGAACTGTTTGCCTCAGGCGTACTGGCCGTACAGGACGAAAGCACAGCCCTACCGCCGAGGTTGTTGTCGGTAAAGCCGGGAGATCGGATCCTCGACCTGTGCGCGGCGCCGGGTGGAAAGACGTGTCATCTCGCTCATCTGACCGGGGATCGCGCACAGATACTGGCAACGGACATCAGCCGCAAGCGACTGCAGAGACTCCGCGAGAACCTCGCCAGGTTTGAGCTCACCTCCGTTGAAATTCGCCGCGCCGACGACAAGCTGCTCGAGGAACCCCCTTTCGACAAGATCTTGCTGGACGCGCCATGCTCCGGCCTGGGTGTGCTTTCCAGACGGAGCGACCTGCGCTGGCAACGCCAACTGGAAGATATTGGTCAGGCACAGGAAACGCAACTGAGCCTGATAGACCGAGCAGCGAGGCTGCTAAGGCCGGGCGGGGTTCTCGTTTATAGCACCTGCTCCCTCGAACCAGAAGAGACGAGCATGGTTGTTGAGACATTTCTCGCAAATCATGGTGACTTCCAGGCGGACACTGATTTTTGCCTTGAAATACAATCGATGGAAGGACAGGGCGGATTTTGGAGAACATGGCCTTTCGAGCATCGAATGGACGGAAGTTTCGCTGCCAGGCTGATTAGAACCAAATAGATACACGGAACGGACAAATGCCAGATATCAAATCCCTGCTCAAACGCATTTTCACGCCGGCACGGCTCATGATCGGCGCCGCACTTGTGCTTGCCTTCGTAATCCTGCTGCTCCTTTTCGACCGGGTGCTGATGCCGTGGTATACCAAACACGGGGAATCTCTGGCAGTACCCAACGCGGTGGCTATGCGCTTTGAAGCAGCGAAAGACCTGCTTGAGGAGAATGGCCTGGTTCCGCTGAAGGGAGGAGAAAAGTACGACGCCAATCTCCCTTTCGGTTACGTCGTTGAGCAGCATCCCGCAGCAAACAGACGCGTGAAACTGGGTCGTCGAGTCTACCTGACAATCAGTGTGGGCGAGCCGGAAATAGAAGTCCCGAACCTGGTAGGTATCTCGGAGAAAAACGCACTGGAGCGGCTGAAAAGTTCTGGGCTGCGCAGTGGCGACATACTCTACGAGTATGTGCCTGGCGAAGAAGCGAATAAGGTGATTGCGCAGTCACACCAAGCCGGGCAGTTGGTCAAAGTCAGCGAACCCATTGATTTTACCGTGTCCCTGGGTAGCCCAACCGAGCAAGTCAGTGTGCCATCTGTACTCGGTAAGACGCTGGAGGCGGCCACACGGGCCATCCAAAAAGCCGGGCTGACGGTCGGTGAGGTGAGTTACCGGGCCAACAACGATTTTCTGCCGAACACGGTCATCAACCAGTCTCTCGAGGCGGGAGCGCCGGCGAAACCAGGTGATCCCATCGACCTGCTCGTCACCCGGATCGGGCCGGAATAGGCCTGCCTTTCCCGGACTTAAATGTCTTGACAAATAGAGAGGCATTGGTTATATTCTATTGTTTTTATTTGTTCGACTGCATAATGACGGAGGAGGAAGCATTAATGGCACGAGGAAAGGTAAAGTGGTTCAACGACCACAAAGGTTACGGTTTCATTGAACATGAGAACGGCGAGGACGTATTCGTGCACTTTTCAGTGATTGAGATGGATGGATACAAAACCCTGCAGGAGGGTTCGGAGGTTGAGTTCGAATGCATCTCCGGTGAGAAGGGGCTGCAGGCGACCAGGGTCGTACAGGCGTAGCCCACCCGTACTGCCGTCTCACAGAAGTAAAGGCCCCGATGTTCATCGGGGTTTTCTTTAAGCAATCAGGGAGTCGTATACGGTGAAATTTACGAAGAAGGACATTGACAAAATAGCCGCAGCCCTGAACACAGAGGCAAAACTGTCCGGCAACAACTACCGC
>CAZTNL010000164.1:0-6707 GCA_964614885.1 uncultured Calditrichaceae bacterium
CTGGTTTCAACGAGCAGCTTTTTGGCGTGCTCTTTGGTCAGGTATTGCAGGAATCGCTTCGGACTGATGCCGACCCATTCGCTGAACAGGCGCTGAAAATGGTATTCGCTGACGTGGGCCGCACGCGCGACTTCCTGCAGTGTGGGTTGCCGCCGAAAGTTCGATTCGAGAAATCGAATGGCTTTTTCGATGCGGTCGTAGTTAAACGCGAGTTTTTCCAAATTGTCGGTCACAGGCTTATCCTCCGGTTAGAACGTACGAATATAGCAAACCCACACACTTTCCACCACCCGAATCTTGCTTGTCTCACTCCTGCCAAGATGCTGCGGTGCCACGTCGACCGGGGCACCGCAGCCACCGGCGGGATTCTGCTCAAGATATATGCCGGAAATTGCGATACTACCTTAGTGAAGGGTTTTCTCCGTTTGCGGCTGGGACCGGGTGAACCGCAGCCGTGAGAGAGCGAGAAGAGAGCAGAGGAGAGAATGGCTCGGGATTCGAAATCGACAATTTTGGTAGTAGACGATGACCTTGCAACACGGCGTTTAGAAAGCCTGATTCTCAAGCGAGCAGGGTATGAGGTTACTGAAGCTGAGGATGGCCGGCACGCCGCGGAGAGCATGCGAGAGTCGCCAGTGGACGTTGTGGTGTCCGATATTCTCATGCCGGTTATGGATGGTCTGGAGCTTCTGCGTACGTTGAAAGGCAGTCCTGCCACCGAGAGCGTGCCGGTTATCTTGTGCAGCTCGGTTTCAGAGCAGGCATCTGTGCACGAAGCACTACAGCTCGGAATTTCAGGGTACATTCTCAAGCCGATCGTCGCCAGGCAATTGCTGCAGAAAGTCTCGGCTGCAGAAAAACACGTCGTGCCCGTCCTGGAGGATCCCTCCTACACGATGCATAAGCTCGGATTGGATGTGAGCGAGTTTCAGGAACTGCTCTTCATCATGATCGAGGACGGGAAGAAGCGGTTGAAGGAAATCGGAACCCAGTTGGAAGTTGGTGATTTCGACGAATTCGAGGCGTTTTCCAAGTCGCTTGGGGCTTCAGCGGCCAATTTTGGTGCCCTGGCTTTGAGCCGTGTCGTAGAACAGGCGCAGGTGGCCATCCCGGCTGCAGACATTGCCAAGCGAGGAAACTACATGCTTAACCTCCGGGCGCAGATGGAACGTTTGCAGCAGGAAGTGATTGAGCTAAAGTGACGGCCCGTAGAAGGCATTAAACAGAAGTTTGAACGTGCCGTAGGTCTGCCCCCTGTGTTGCGGCCGGAATGCATACAGTAACACCCTGCCGTCGCCAATCGGAATTTCTGCCAATCCTATCTTGTTGTGCAGTTTCTCCTCCCCAACTGCCCAGCCGCTTTGCAGCAAATTCCGATCGTCGAAAAATCCGGTTTCGACGATCTCTTTCGGGTACGGTTTGAGCGCGAGAACCAGGGAACGGTTCTTGTAAACGGAAACCGTCTTCTCTAACCCATAGGTCAGGGGAGAGCGTTTGTCGAGGTTCATCCGGAAAAGGCTCCCGGGTGCGAAGTAGGTTTCCCGTTTGGCTCCTTTTAGAAGGTTCTCCGCCGGCAAGCGCAGTTTCTCAATAGCGAAATCGATGGCATCGCCCAGACACATCACGGTGCCGCCCTCGCGGGCAAATTTCGCCACCTTCTCGACCCCGAGTACACCAATTCCCCCGCTGTACTCCTGGCGCACCAACGGCTCGCCGACGACCGGGTTGCTCGCTTTTGCCGGTTTTCCATCCACCAGCCAGTCGGGGCTCTCGCTCGGAAAGATCAGGACGTCGTATTTCCTCCGCAGCCGTGAGCGCGATTTGAAGTCGTTGTTGTTGAGAACGGTATAGCTGAAGCCGAAGTTATCGAGGACCAGACGCAGCCAGCCTTCGTCATAGGTCCACGGCAGCCACGGCTGGTAGATGGCGATTCGCGCCTGCCTGATTCTGCGCACAGCGGAAGTGTCCGCAACCGACCTGGCCGGCACTTCAAATTTTCGGAAGGCATCATGAATAACCGCGGAATCCTCCGCCGCTATTTGTACGAGAAAAGTGCCTGCCGCCAGAGTTGTGTCCGGCGCCGTTTTCTCATAAACTTCCAGGCCCGAGGCCAAAAGGTGGTTGGCTAGCTTGTAGCTGGAACTAAAACGCCGTTCGGCAGCGACCCACGAAGCGTTCATCGTTGCGGAACCGGTGTCAATCGCCGGGCGAGGTGTGCGCTCCATTTCAACGGCAAACGGTTCCTGCACTTCGACGGCTTCCACGCCGAATTGCAGCGGCAGGGTCCAGGCGGTAACGTCGTACGGTTGCCGCGGTGGCCCTCCGGGGTACTCCCGCAGGTTCGGGTAGTGCTGCGGTTCCATGAGATCTTTGATGTAGGCGCGTGCGGGCTGGGCCAGGGGCACGATAAAATCGCCGCGCTGAAAGCGGCCATCGCTGGTTTCGAAGTCGGAACCGGCGCGATAGACGTCGACGTTAGCCAGGCGCAGGCGGCGCAGCAGCTCCACGGCGTTGTTCGGATCGTGCTGCCTTCGTGGCAAGACGTAGGCGAACGGATGGCCGGCGCGGCCGGCCTCGATACTTTCCTTGTTGAGGCGGACAAAATTGCTTTTGAATCGGGTCTTGTAGGTGGCTGCCAGCTCCAGTATGGCGTAGCTGGCGGCTTTTTCGTAGTCGATGATGTCGCGCAGTCGCCACCACCCACCCGGCCAGGGAGCGACGAAGTTGTTTTGCTGCACATAGTCGGGCAAATCGATGCCCATGCCGCGCAGACTCGTTTTGGGGAAAAAGAGTGGCGAGGCGATTCGCGCGCTGGCCGCTTCTGTCAGAATACCGATCCGGTTGTGCCACAGCGGCGTTTTCGACATCGTGCCTTCAAAGAAGGCGTTGAAAATGGTGCCGGTGACCAGACCGGTGAAGCCGCGATCCGTCATGTCTGCCACAACGTGCTTGCCGAGCATATTCACTCCGGCCAGCAGTGACGGTGCAACGTTGGGATTCGGTGGGTCTGAGTAGGGGGGCAGAAACAATCTGGCGCTGCGAGAGCCCATCTGGTGCTGATCCATGACGATTTCCGGATACCATTCATGGTAAAGCACACGGGCCACATTGCGGCTTTCGATCAGGTTGAAAAAGAACCAGTCGCGGTTGTTGTCATGGCCGGCGTAGTAGTGGTATTTTTTCGGCATGCGGCCGCCTTCGTATTCCGTGCCGACATCCTGGCGGTACCACTTTGTCACCATGTCCTGACCGTCCGGGTTCAGCGAGGGCACGATTAGGATGATGAGATTGTCCAGGATTTTCCGGGTGCGCGCATCCTGCGAGGTCGCGAGTTCGTAGGCCAGCTCCACCGATTCCTGGCTGGCCGCGATCTCGGTTGAGTGGATGCTCATGGTGATGAGAAAGACGAGCTTGCCGGCAGCCACCAGTTGTTTGGCCTTAGCATTTTTCAGGTTGAACGGCCGGGCCAGACGCTGCTGAATATCTTTGTATTTGCCGAGTTGCGCCATGGTTTCTTTGGCGCTGATTATGGCCATGATCATGCTGCGGCCGAGCGTGGTCTTGCCGATCTCGACCACTTTCACCTTGGGCGAACGCTGGTCGAGTTGCTCGAAATAGCCGGAGATCTGTTCCCAGTCGATGAGCTGGCGGTCGGCGCCCATCCTGAAACCGAAAACCGCCTCCGGCGCTCTGACGGTTTGCGCCTGGGACAGATTGACGAGACAAATGAGGTGTAGTGCGAACATCGACGTGGCTATCTTGAGCATGTTTTGCCGGCCCCGGATTTTCTTGCGGTCGTTTGAAAGCTCAGAACGGGTTGAAACAATCGGCAAAAAGAAACCGATTTGCCGTGACATTTGCAAGCAAATTCTGTTTCGGACGGTCCGCGCTGAGAACGCTGCGGGGCGAGCTTGCTTACCCGAGAAGGGCTTTCAGGCGGGCATGGCCGCTTTTGCTGACGGGAAGGCGCCTGCCGTTGGTGAGCACGGCTCTGTGTGCATCCTTTGCCAGGACTTCAAGTTTGCGGATGGCTGAGATTTTGACGATGTGTGACCGGTGTATCCGGACGAACTCATCCGGTGGGAGGTGTTGCTCGTAGAATTTCATCGTTTTCTGTTTGAGGAATGTGTTTTCGGCCGTATGCAGCATCACGTAGTCGTCCTGCGCCTCTATCCAAATCAGCTTTGCCACGGGCACGATGTGAATCTGCGCGCCTGTCTTAACCACGATGCGTCGCAGGAATTCGGTGGCCTGCTCGCCGTGTTGCGCCAGCTTTTGCAGGACCGGCTCATAGAGGCTTCTGTCCTGCAGAAAGAGGCGGGCGCGCTTCAGGGCTGCGTCGAAGCGGGCGCGGGAGTACGGTTTGAGCAGGTAGTCTGCCGCGCTGGCCTCGAAGGCTTTGAGTGCGTACTGGTCATGCGCCGTGCTGAATACGATCACCGGCTTGGCGTCCAGAAGCTCCAGCAGTTCGAAGCCGTTGATCTTGGGCATTTGAATATCGAGAAAAACCAGGTGCGGGTTCTGCTCCTGAATCGCTTTTACAGCTTCAAAGCCGTTTTCGCATTCGCCGATGATTTCAAACTCGTCGTAAGCGGAGAGGTAGTTGCGAATGACGGCGCGGGCATGCGTTTCGTCGTCAACGATCAGCACTTTGATAGGGTTCAAGGTCACGACTCCTGGATGGGAACGAACAGCCTGACACAAAATTTGCCTTCTTCCTCGACAATATCGAGCAGATTCGCGTGGTTGTACATGCGCTCCATTCTGCCACGGACGTTGTGCAGTCCGATGCCTTCGCCCTTGACAGACACGCTGCCGGGCTCCACGCTGTTGGTCAGGCTCAACTTGAGGAAACTGCCATTGCGTTCGCATTCGAAACGGATCGGCACCGGCTTCAGACTCTCGTAGACGCCATGCTTGACCGCATTTTCGAACAGTGGCTGCAGGATCATGCTGGGCACATCAACATCGCCGCACGGTTTCGGGCAGTGTTCGCGGTAGTCTATCTTGTCGCCGAAGCGAATTTTTTCTATATCGAGGTAGAGGCGCATCGAGTCCAGCTCGTCCCGCAGCAGGCTCGTTTTTTCTTCGCCTTTCGACAGCGTGTAACGCAGGTATTCACCGAGTTTTACCGTCATTTCGCCAGCTTTCTCCGGGTCGGTCATCGTCAATGAGTTGATGGAGTTGAGGCTGTTGAAAATGAAGTGGGGATTGACCTGAAATTTGAGCGAGCGCAGCTCCGCTTCCTTGACAAGCGTCTGCAGCTCGGCTTCTTTGACCGCTTTTTCGCGCAACCGGTTGGACAGAATGAACAAATGGTAGAAGGCGATGGTGATGAAGTAGTAGAGCACGCCCATAAGTCCGCGCCAAACCATCGATGCCTTGAGCCACGCGACATAGTCTGGTGGCGGCATAAAAACATAAGCGATGAGAACATAGCCCGCGCCAAGCCAGATGGCCGATGCCAGGAGGGAGGCAAAGGCGTGGTTTTCGACAATCTTGAAAAAGCGCTGCTTGTCGAATGCCTGGTACTTGCAGACATACCAAAGACAGATACCCAGGGCCGCGAAGAGGCCGTTGAAGATGACCGCGTCGAGAGCGATCAGCCGGAGCGGGAAGGCCTGGCTGGTGTGGACCACAGTGGTGTGAACAATGGTGATGGCGCTCCACACAGCTATATAGATATTCAGGTTCGTGCGCTTTTGAAACAAAGGATGCGCCATTGAATCGGATTCTGTTTTCATGCGTTCTTCACGCGCAAGCCACCGAAAAGCACCACTCCCTTGAGGACAAGGGTCCGATCTTCAACAGGGAGCGCCTCTGCGGCCCGGCCACGCGTATCTTCAGCTCCGCCAAAAATCGGAAGGGTTTTGATGACTACATGCCAGGTTGGTGGCACCTTGACTTGTGCGCCACCAAACATCACCAGAAAATCGAGAACATTTTCGCCCGCGGCCAGCGTCGCCTGGCTGAAGTCCAGCCGGACCTCTCCGAACAACGTCGTTATCGAGCCGCCTTCGAAGTCATCGGCCGTGACCACCCTGTGGTTGTGGCCGAAAACCGAGAGCGCGGTCACGCGTTTGCTGGAATCTGTCTGCTGGCCGCGGCTCCCCCCATCGATGTGGCGCATGAGGATGGCGACACCGCAGCCGATGAGCATCAACGGCCAGAAGAAACGCCACATGATGTCCCAGTCGACGATATTGAGGTTGGCCAGGGTAAAGGCTACGCCGATGATCAGAAAGATCCAGCCACCGCTCTTGTCTTCCTGGCGGCCGCTCTTGAGCTTCGCGACGCCCACCAGGACAAAAAACAGGGGCCAGATGTCGCCGATATCGATGCGCAGAATATCGAAGTTGTTCAAAATGAGAACAACTCCCGCCAGGATGAGGGCAAAGGCAATCCATGAGGTTCGATTGCAGCGGTTGCAGTTGAAGTCAGTCATTTCTTCTCCTCGGCTAACGTACGGCCAAAGATACGGCTCCTCTAAAAAAAATGGTAGGGAAAATCGGTAAACAGCTGAAACCTGTCGGTGAGAAGGGGAGATGGGAGGGCTGGAGTATGTGTTTTTCGAAACCTGCTCGCGCGCAAAAAAAAGGAGGGAGAATGAATTCTCCCTCCTCTGTGCTGCTCATACTAGATGGGCTTTAGTTCGTACCCTTCATCTCACTGGCTTTCATCTCACCGGCTTTCATGCCTTCGAGTTG
>CAZTNL010000165.1:0-6695 GCA_964614885.1 uncultured Calditrichaceae bacterium
CGGTCGTTGCCACGCATACTCCGGCTCAGTTCGACGGGCTGACCTTTAAGAAAGGGGATGTGATTCGCTTTTCGGTCACGGCCAACGACCCGGATCCGGGCGATATCATTTCATATAACTGGAGAATCTCTTCGGACAACATTCCGAATGGTCAGTTGCTGTCAACCTCGCCTGGGTTCGATTTTGTCACTGACCATTTTGAGCCAGCGTCCTACCAGATTAAGCTCGATGTAACGGACGGGCATGACACAGTGTCACTGCAATGGAATGTCGGCCTGACGATAGTGTCGGTAGAGCTTGCCAGCTTCAGCGGCAGCTTTGATGGTTTCGATGGCGCCAAAATCGTTTGGCAGACCACGCGCGAAACCGACAACACCGGTTTCAATGTGCTGCGCGGCACGCGCCGGGATGGAGAGTACCGGAAGGTCAACGCCGAAAAAATTCCAACTGATGGAAGCGGCTCCTACACGCTTGTCGACAAGAAAGTGACGGCCGGGAAGCGGTATTACTACATGCTGGAGGACGTGAACATCGACGGGGTCAAGTCGCAGCACGGTCCCATCGAGTTGTTCGTCGCAGCACCGAAAACGTTCGAGCTGAGTCAAAACTATCCGAACCCGTTTAACCCGACGACCAATATCCGGTTTCAGATTCCGAAGGCCGGGCATGTGAAGGTGCAGATCTTCGATATTCTCGGCCGGGAAGTAAGGACGCTGATAGACCGCGACCTTACGGCTGATTATCATGTTGTGACCTGGAACGCCCGCGACAATCGCGGCATCCGCGTCGGATCGGGCATGTATTTCTATCAGGTCGTAACCGCAGGTCACCGCGAGACTAAGAAAATGTTGCTGGTAAAGTAAATGGAAGGACGAGTCTGACCAATCACGGGACCCGGTTCGCTATCCGGGCCGGGTCTTCTAAGGTCGCCGTTGGTTGTACACGCGCATGTCGGGAAAGTATGGCGAAAGCGCGCCAACCAACTGCGATAAGGATAGAACTGGATGGAGGATTTTCGAGGTGAGATGTGAGATGTATGCACCTCTGCGTTGCATCCGTTTGACAGGCGGGTGTCGTTTCACGTCGCTGTGACGTGAACGCTGGTGACGCACCACGTTTCTGGCGCATCGAACTCTGCTTCTCGCCACTGCCCCTAGTTTCGCCAGCCGGTCGTGAACCACACTTGTACATGAGTGAATGAAATTCAGGAGAAGGGAAAATGATTCGTAGATCGCGCAAACACCGGTTTACTAGCGGGCTTCTTGCCGGCATCGCCACGTTTTTTGCTCTGGGCAGCTCGGCGCTTGCACAGACGACCATTATGCCGCTGGGCAATTCTATCACCTGGGGTGTCGAGAACGGTACGCCGAGCTCGCTGGATACCGGCTACAGAGACGATCTGGCAACCCTCTTCGCCAACGAGCCCATTTCCGTCGATTTCGTTGGCAGCCAAACTGCCGGCGTCGGTTTTGACAACCAGCATGAGGGACACCCTGGTTTCCGTGCTGATCAGATTCTGGCTAACATCAACACCTACCTGTCGGCCAACCCGCAGGTCGTGATTTTGCACATCGGCACCAACGACGTCTCCAATGGCGATACCGCCACGAGCACCAGAGACGAGATTGCCGCCATTCTGGATGCGATTGCCGCGAACAATGCGTCGACGAAGATTATTTTGTCCAGTATCATCCCGCGCACCGACGGCTTCGACGCCGCTACCTCACAACTCAACGATTTGATCGAGGAGCTATTTTATGTTAAGCGCGACCAGCAGGGGATGAACCTGTTTTACGCCGGAGTCAACGAGATTTTCAAACAGAATCCCAACTGGGCGACGAACTATTTCAACCCTGGCGACACGGTGCACCCGAACGATGCCGGCTACCACCTGATGGCCGAAATCTATTTCAACGTGATTACCACGGCACTCAGCGCAGCTTCGACCAACATCACCGATACATTCAGCCGCAAGAACATCGGGCTCACCTGGGATGCCGATCCTGAATTCCAGATACAGTCGGGGGACCTGGCCAATACGGCGACAACCGGAACGAGCAACTGGCAACACATGGCCACGTATGTCGGGATTGAAAACCCGAGTTCCGTTGCCGTAAAGTGGGCCGCAGATGCCGATATGGCCGGTCTCGACGAAGGTGGACTGGCTTTGTTGCTCGACTCGCCTTCACGCGATGCCTCCGGATATCTGGCGTGGATTTCACCGAGCACCAATGAACTGCACTTGTGGACCATCCTGAACGGCATCACCAACAGCGACCTGCTCAGCCAGAATCCCATCAGCAGCGCACCCGCGCCCGGGCCCGGCAGCGTCGTACGGATAGAGCCGAAAGTGAGTTCGTCGGTGCTCCAATTCGACTATTTTGTCGATGCCACATTTGCCGGTACTGTATCTGTTCCAAACGCGGGCGTAGGTACGAAACTGTACTCAGGCGTGATTCTTCGCCAGAACCGTAATAACGACGTCGACGAATTCACGGTGCTGAAAGCAAGCGACATGACGCCGCCCGCGGCAGTCGCGGATCTTGCCGCCGGTGTTCCTGGCGCCACGTCCGTGTCGCTTCGCTGGACTGCCACCGGCGACGATTCCCTGACCGGCACCGCCAGTGCTTACGACCTGCGTTATTCACAGTCGCCCATCAACTCAGGGAACTTCAGCAGCGCCGTGCAGGTTCTGAGCGTTCCTCTGCCTTCGGTTTCCGGTGCGGTCGACAGTGCCACCGTGACCGGACTGCAGCCGGGCACGCAGTACTATTTTTCCCTTGTGGTGAAGGACGAGGCTGGAAATGTCTCCGGTCTCTCGAATCCGGTAAGTACGATCACCGCCGCCGGAAACTTTTTCGTCGACAACTTTGACCGCACGTCTGGCCTCGGGTCGAATTGGTCGGCGGACCCGGCATATGATATCGTCGGAAACCAGTTGAGCAATACCGCCACCGATGGCCTGTGGAATGATATTGCGGTTCTCAACGTGCGCAGAAATGCCAAAGAGGTCTCGTTCAGATTCGCGGATACGGCGGACGCGGCAGGTATGGACCAGGCGGGCTTCGTGTTTGTCTTCGGTTCACCTGGGCCGACTGCAAACGGCTACGCCATTACCCGTCGAACCGCGGTAAACGAAATTCGCTTGTGGTCTGTTTTCGGGGGCACGGTGAGCGCCGTCATCGACAAGAACCAATCGCCACTTCTGCCACCGCCGGTTCCGGGTGACGTGGTAAAGGTTCAGGTCGTACAGGGAGGCACATCCAACAGATTCGACTTCTATATCAACGGACAATTCGATGGGAGTGTCGAAGACACCGGGTTGGCTTTCAACATGGCTGATGATGACTGGGCCGGCGTTACGCTCCGCAGCAATCTTGCCAACGATATCGATGATTTTTCCGAGTTGCTGGAGCTGGGAGCGCCTGCCAACATGACGATGGTCGCCGGCGATGCCCAGATAGACACGGTCGGTCGCGTTCTCAAAACTCCGGTGACGGTTCGGGTCACCGATGCCAACGACAACCCGCTGAAGGATATCAACGTCGATTATGCAGTAACCTCGGGAAATGGCTCGGTGGACGTTGCTTCTCCCACCGGAGATATTGTTGTCGAGGCGGAATCGGGTGCGCTCACAGCTCCCATGGTCAAAGGGCAGGATCCTAACGCTTCAAACGGCGAGTTTATTCAGGTGCCCGATGGAACCGGTGACAACCCAAAGGGGCTGGCGGAATACCAGGTAACGATCGGTACGCCGGGCGATTACGTGATGTGGGGCCGGGCCATCAATCCGAACGGCAACTCCGACGCATTTCGTGTTATCGTCGGTGGCGTCAGTTATCTCTGGGATGTGGGGCAGCGTAAGCATCGGTCCACCTGGAATTGGGATGCCGTTTCCGCGCGCGGCAGCGGCACGGCGAAGAGTCCGCAGTTCGATCCGTTGGTTTTTACTTTGCCAGCGGGTGTGAATTCGATTAAAATACAACACTCAAAGGACGGCGCCCAACTGGACCAGTTTGTCCTGACTGCGGTCGGCTCTGGCTTCACTCCGCCGGCCAATGAGGATCCGGTGGTGCCGTCCGGCAGGCTGACCAATGCCAACGGCGAGGCCAGCGCAAATTGGACGCTCGGGACGCTCGTCGGCGCCAACACCGTCCAGGCAAGCACACCGGGTGTGGCGCCTGTCAATTTTTCCGCAACCGGACTTCCGGATTCGGTCGCGAACCTGGTCAAGGTCCTTGGCGACGGCCAACAGGGCACTCCGGGACAACCCTTGCCCGACGCGTTTGTTGTAGAACTTCGCGACAAGTGGAGCAATCTTGCCGTCAGCGCTCCCGTGACTTTTTCGATCAAGCCTCCGGGGAATGGGAGTCTGACTGTGACGAGCACAAACGCCGGTTCCGACGGACGCGCCAATACGGTGCTGACCATGGCGACCAATTCAACTCTCAACGAGGTCCTGGTTAGCGCGCCAGGTTACACCGGTCCGGAAGTGGTCTTTACCGCAACAGCCCAGGCCGGTCCGCCGACAACGATCGCAGCGTTTGGCGGTGATGGACAAACAGCTTCAGCGGGACAACCACTGCCACAGCCTCTGCAGGCGCTGGTAACCGACAAGAACGGCATCCCAGTCGATAGCGCGGATGTTACATTTTCAGTAATCAACGGCGGCGGCTCTCTTCCGGGCGGCAGTCCCCAAACGGTGAAAACCGATGCCGCTGGTTTGGCGCAAATCACGCCGATCCTTGGTCCCGACGCCGGCACGGTGAATCAATTCCAGGCAGCAGCGACCGGGCTGGCCGGGTCGCCGGTTACTTTTACGGCCAACTCTGCCGCCCCGGACACACTGCTGGCTATTTCGAATCTCGCCCCGGATGGTCTGACCAATCTGCCCCTCGCCGATTCGGTCACCGTGAAGGTTGTGGATGCTCTGGGCGCGCCGGTTGCCGGACAGATGGTCGGCTTTGCGATTTCGACGGGCGACGGATCTGTAAATGGAGCGAACGTCGTCAGCGAGCCGACAAACGCGCAGGGTTTGGCAAGAGTTGAATGGCGAATGGGCCCGAATACCGGCGCTCAAAAACTGCTCGCATCGAGCACGCACAACGGGGCTGGTCTCACCAACTCACCGATCGAGTTCGTCGCCAACGTCACGCGCGGACCGGCGCGGGCGCTTGTGTCTGTCAGCGGCGCGGACCAGGTGGGTCTTGTAAATCAGCCGCTGCCGGCGCCGCTTGTGGTGCGGGTGGAAGACAAGGCTGGCAAGGCGGTTCCGAATTGGCCGGTCGCGTTTCAGGTAACGCAGGGCGGTGGGAGCCTGAGTGCAGAGTCGGCGTTCACCGACGCCTCCGGCGAGGCCAGGACGCGCTGGACGCTCGGTGCGGATGTCGGGTCGTCAAACAATGAGATGCAGGTTTCAGCCCCGCAAACGAGCAACGTTATTTTCAAGGCGTCTGCTGCTACCACTTCCGCGACCACCTTATCTCTGGTCGCTGGTGGCGGCCAGCCGCCCTCTCCGGCAGGATTGCCGCTGCCTGAAAGAATTCAGGTGAAGGTTACCGATGCCGGCGGCGTTGCGGTTGAAGGACTGAGCGTCACGTTTCGCATCAAGGCAGGAGGGGGCAGTATCGATGGGACGGCCGCTTCCGACACCAACAAGGTAGTCGTTTCCAACGCAGCCGGATTGGCGGATGTGGAGTGGCGTCTGGGCGGCGCGCTTGGCGCGGACAATCAGGCTCTTGAGATAATCGCCAGGAACGGCATCGGCGATCTTGACGGGTCTCCGATGACGATTTTTGCCACTGCAACGCCCGGCCCGGTCGACGCTGACCTTTCGACCGTGGAGGTCGCACCGGATACACTCAAGGCCAACGGGAAGGACAAAGGGACGGTCACCGTGACTTTGAGAGATGCGTTCGGCAATGCGGTCAGCGGGCTAGATGTTATTCTGTCATCGAGCGCAAACGACATTTTGGAGCAGCCTGCTGCTCCGACGGACGCCAACGGGCAGGCCTTTGGCGCCATCTCTTCGAACGAGGCCGGTACAAGCGTTGTTTCAGCGAGTGTCAGCGGCGGCATCGGGCTGAACGCGACCGCAACAGTGGAATTTGAAGATGTTACCTCGGTGACACTAGCGACATTCGAGGCTGAATTCGCCGGTTTCGATGGCGTGGTGGTGCGCTGGACAACAGCCGCGGAATCCTCTAATAGTGGGTTCAATATCCTGCGCAGCCAAAGCCGGAACGGACCCTTCGCAAAGGCGAATGCCGAACTCATCGCGGCAAACGCCAGCGGATCTTACAGCTTTTCGGACAGGAACGTCGGCGCCGGCGCCACCTACTATTATATGCTCGAAGATGTCAGCGTGGCCGGCGAGCGGACCAAACACGGTCCTGTCGCGGTATTTGCGGATGTGCCCCGGTCCTTTTCCCTGAGTCAGAACTACCCGAACCCGTTCAACCCGGAAACGAAAATTCGCTACGAATTGCCGCGGGCGGGAAAAGTGGATATTCGAATCTTCGATGTGCTCGGGCGGCAGGTTCGGCGCCTTGTGAGCGGCAACAAGAACGCCGGTTTCCATGTCGCAACCTGGGATGCCCGCGACGACTCCGGCCGGCGGGTAAGCTCCGGGCTGTTTTTCTACCAGATTATCAGCGGCGATTTTCGCCAGACCCGGCGGATGCTGCTGCTGAAAT
>CAZTNL010000166.1:0-6664 GCA_964614885.1 uncultured Calditrichaceae bacterium
CGCGCGAGACGCTCCAGCGGCTGCAGCTTCAGGCTGCGGAAATCCGTCTTGCCATCCTTGACCACATCCGGCACCCCGTCGCTGAGCATGACGATGGAAATCGGACGCAACACCAGGTTTTTGTTCTTCACCATCAAAGCGCACTGCTCAAAAAAGGCGTTGAAATCCGTGTACGGGTTGGGATTTTCCTTCGGGAAGATCTTGCCCAGCGTTTCCCGGATCTCCTCGACCGACTTGTTCTCGAATGTCTGGATCGGGTAGAAGGTCTTGGGTTCGCCGGCGGCGGCGCCGCCGATAGAGCTGACGAACAGCGCGTTCGGCTGCTCCAGCCCGCCCGCGCCGTTCAGATGGACGAATATGTAGTTCGCCAGAAAGTCGAGCGCATCGTTGTAGTAGCCGCTGTTCAGGAACGAGCCGCTCACATCGATTCCGATAAAAAGCGTCAGCCGTGGTTTGGGTTTGGCCTGAGAATCGAGGCCAAGGCAGCCCGACCCGGCGAACACGAGCGCCACGGCCAGCAGCGCCAGAAAACTAGTGCGTTTCAACATTTTGCAGGTCTCCAAGGCCAGGTGAGTAAGAAGGCGATTCGGACACGAGGACGGGAACGGCCGCCGGCGGCGCTTTCGGGAGCGGATCTGCCGCCTGGACTTCCGCGACCGCCGGCGACGTCCGCAAATCGGCCAGCGTTTCAAACGGCAGCTCGAACAAATGCTCTCCGGTGACCAGCAGCATGCAAAAGTTGATCGCCGCGCCGACCACCTGCAGCGGCGGCAAAATGAGCGCCGCCAGCAGCTCCTCCCCGGTTTGCTCCACCCACGCCATATCCGCCCGAACCCTCGCCATGAAATCCGCAGAAACAGATTCGTGGCGAACGCGCGGCGCGGCAGGCGTTTCGGCCAGAGTCAACCCCTTGCCCTGAATCACCGTCATGATCGTCGGCGTGCCGTGCGCAGCAAACAGGAACCAGGAAAGACTGCGGATGCCGAACCAGACGAAGGTTGAAATCGCCAGCGTCCAGAAGATTCCGAGTTCGAAATCGTTCGAATACTGCGCAAACCACGGCACAAGCGCATCGACGAACTCACGGTAAAGAAAAACGACCTCGACGAAGAGCACGACCACTTCGATGACACCGATGCCGAGAATCGAGGAAATGCTCTTCTTCGACAGCGACTCGACCAGGGTGGACAGCACCGCGTAGCTGCCGAGGACGACAAACAGCAGAAAGATGAACAGCGGTATTCGAACCATACCTTCGGTCAGGTTGTCGCCGGTGATGTTGGAAAAGGTGTCGACGACCAGCGGTGTGGTGACATAGGTGAAAATGGTCGCCTCGATCAGACACCAGAACAGCGTGAGGGCGACGGCTATCCACGGAATCGGAGAAGTGGCCACGCCGCGGCCCGCGTTCGCGAGCAGGCGAAATGGCATGAGCACAAATTCTTGTACAAGCGACCAGAGACCGATGGCCGCCACCCGGACAAAGCCGACAAGCGCGACTGCCAGCCGGAAAGCAAATTTCACAAAACCACCCCAGAATGCGGCGATCGACCGCCCGAGATCCCACCAGGTGATAAAGATATTCTTCACGTACGCCTGCCGGTTCGGCCGGATAATGACCGTCAGAGAACAGGCAACGCTGAGCCAGCATCCGAGAATTACCGCGGCCACCGGCAGAAGCAGAAAAAAACGCTTGCTCATCATCATCCAGAACGGGTCTGCGCTCCCCCAGGCAAACAGCAAAAACGCCTCCTGGAAAAAAGTCGGGAACAGCAGGACCGACAGCACGAGCTTGACCAGACCGTCGTTGTTGTTCAACATTTCGTGACTCCTCAATTGAGTAACATTACACTTTACCGCGCTTCTCCCCCGCGAACGCGTACCTGTCTCAGGCAACTGCCGTGCCCAAATGCCCAGGTGCGGCAAAACAGGCGCATTCTGAGGGTGAGGCTACGATTCACTCGCCTTGCCCCTGCCTGGTGTAAATGTAACTTTTACACAGTCACGAAGGAGAACTTACAGGCGTAATCAGAACACAAACAGTGCCGGCTGGCTGCCTTAGAGCTTGCAAGTGTGCTTTTCTTTCCCTAAATTTCGCTTCCAGAGTCTGCGAACGAACACGAATACGACGGTATCAGAGACGAATATGACGCGACTTCCCGGCAATTACCGCAAGTTTTTTTCAACACTTTTTTTGAGCATCATGGTAGTGATACCCGGCATCCTTCCCGCAAGCAAAGCGCAGGCGCAGGACCTTTCCGGCCTCAGCATCGCCATCGACCCGGGACACGGTCGCGGAACACCAAATCAAGGTCCGACCGGATTGCGCGAGGCGGACATCAACGTCGCCATCGGACTTTTTCTGCGCGACTTCCTGCGGCAAGCCAACATCGATACCGTGCTTATGACGAGAGTCGACGACTCCATCAACCCCTCTTTGAGCCAGAGGGAAGCCCTTGCCAACCGGTTCGGGGTCGACTGGTTCCACTCGATTCATCACAATGAGTTCGACGGCACGCGCCGCTTTACCCTTCTGCTTTACGAAGAGGCGAGAACCACGGCCAGCCGCTGCGCGGACGGCTCTCCGGCGGGAACCGGCGCTCCGGAATGGCAAGGCTTTTCCGACGTGATGAGCGCCGGTATCTCACAGGATATTTTCACCGCGCTGCGCACGTCCTCTCATACTGAGCGCCTCGACTGGAGCTTTTACGGCGGCTGCAACGGCGGGTTTAGTCTCGGCGTGCTTAACGATCTGACCATGCCCGGCGAGCTCTCGGAAGGCACTTTCCACGACAACGCAATCGAAGAGCGCAAGCTGCGCAACCCGGATTTTCTCAAACTCGAAGCCCGGGCCATTTACATGGCCTTTCTCGACTTCTTCGAAGCCGGCAAAATGCCCACCGGCGTCCTTTCCGGGATCGTCACCGACGAAGAAAACGGCGCCGCTCTCAACGGAGCGCTGGTCACGCTGCAACCGGGAAATCTGACCCAAACCACGGACAACGCGGGCAGCGGTTTCTACGCGTTCCACGATTTGCCGCCCGGCAATTACACAGTGCAGGTTTCGTATGCAGGCCGCGAAAGCACGCCCAGGCAAGTCACGGTGCCGGCGCACGCCTTTACCTACTCCGGGCTCATCGTCCCCTCCGGCAGCCCGCCGGTTGTCGACAGCGTTTTGCCCGCGAATGGCGCGACCGAAGTCGACGTCTACAAGGAAATCGGCATCCGCTTCAACCGGGCGATGAATCGCGAAAGCGTCGAAAATGCCTTCACCATCGGTCCCAACGCCGCCGGGCACTTCATCTGGAGCAACAGCGACGACCTCGTGCTCTTCGAGCCGGACACCCGTTTCGATTTCGATACGGAGTACACTGTCCGTATCGATGGCTCGGCGACGGACGCGGACGGACGGCCTCTGGATGGCAACGGCGACGGCAACGGCGGGGACGCCTTTCTCTGGGACTTCGCAACCCGCTCCCTCGACAACAGCCGGCCGGTCGTCATGTTTTTTTCGCCGGCGCGGCGCGACACTGGTGTTTTTGTGCGGGATGTCATTCAAATTCGATTCAACCGTAAGCTCGATCCCGCTTCGGTCAATTCCGGAACGGTACTCCTGACAGGAAACGCCGGCGCGACGGTCAGCCTGCAGGTCGTTTATCTGCAGGATATTTTCAACACGGTTCTGGCCATTCCCAGGGAACCGCTGGATTCGGGCACACGCCATTTCATCACCCTGACAAACGGAATCGCGCTGCCGGACGGCACGCCTCTGCCGACGAACTTCCGCTGGCAATTCACAACGCAAGGCGCCATGGTCACCTTCGACGTGCTGGACAATTTTGCGGACGCCTTTTCCTGGACCGACCCGGATCTTTCCGCCCGGACACACGGCACGGATCCAGACAGCACGACGTTTTCCACAAACACGGAGCAAGGCCTGGCCGACAGCAGCTCGGGCAAACTGCGCTACCTTTTCCTCAGCAGCGACGCCGAGTTGCGCGCGGATTTCCTGCGGCCCATCGATATCGACGTCACAAAAACACGCGACCTGGGCGTCTACGTTTATGGCGACAACAGCCGCAACGATCTCCGCCTGTTCCTGCGCGATAGCGACGGAGAAGAAAGTTTGCCGGCGACAAATATCAACTGGCTGGGCTGGAGACTGGTGAAATTCGCTCTGGCTACGGCCGCGCTCGAAGCCGGAATCGGCGGCAACGGCAGTCTCGACGCAACCCAGATTCAGATTGCGGGGATAGGACTCAGGCTCACCGCGCAGGGCCAATCGACCGGCGAAATCTTTGTTGACGATTTATTCCGAACGCAGCCGGCCTTCGCGGTTTTCGTCGAGCAAACCAGCTCTGAAACGGGCGCGCCGCGCGACTTTGTCCTGCGCCAGAATTTCCCGAATCCGTTCAACCCCGGGACGGTCATCGCGTACGACATTCGCCCCGAAAGCGGATTCCGGGGCAATGTAACCCTGGATATCTTCAACGTCGGCGGGCAGCGAGTAAGGAGGCTGGTGAACGCCGACCAGGGCGCCGGGCTGTACCGCGCTACCTGGGATGGCCGCGACCAGAACGGTCGCCTCCTGCCCAATGGCATTTACATTTACCGGCTGCGCGCCGGGAACTTTAGCGACAGCAAACGCATGCTCCTTCTGAAGTAACTGGATAGCACCCGATGAAAAAAACCGTTCTTGCGACCTTACTTTCTTTTGCCATGACCTCGGCCGGCCTGGCCTAGATGCCGGCGGGCGAGACGCCGGAAGCCACAGCCATATCACCGGCAGACCTCTATTTGCAGCAACCGGTCTGGTCCCCCGACGGAGAAAAGATCGCCATGTCCGGGCGAGGCTACAAGGGCGTCTGGATCATGACACGCGATGGGCAAAACCTGGTCGAACTCTCGGATGGCCGCGGCGCCGGCTACGGGTTTGACTGGTCACGTGACTCGGAAAGGATCGTCTTTCGCACTTTCGAATATGTTAAACGACGGCGGTCTCACGTTATCAGGATGATCGATATCGCCAGCCGTGTCACCAGCACACTCGGCTCCTACCGCGGCGGCGGCGCTGGATTGCCGCTCTGGCGCCCGGACGACGCCGGGGTTTTGCTGAAGACACGCCGCGGTTTTGAAACGCTGCCCGCCGCGCCATCTGCCGGCCCCAGGGCACGGACCAGCCGGACCGCCGCCCGCTGTTATAACACCGGCACGTCGGTGGTGATTTTCGACGCAGTAGGCAACGAAACAGCACGGCTCCAGCCAGTCGCCGGCACCTATCTCAACGCGGCAATGTCTCCGGCCGGCGGGAAGGTCGCTATCGAGGTCTACGGCGGCGACCTGTTTGTCGTAAACGTCGACGGCTCCGGGCTCACCGACCTGGGCCGGGGCGAACGTCCTGCCTGGTCGCCGGACGGCAAAGCGCTGGCGTTTATGCTGACCACAGACGACGGCCATTCCATTTTGAACTCAGACATTTTTGTGGCTCCCGCTTCTGGCGGCGCCAGACAAAATCTGACCGCCAGCGCAGACCGTATCGAAATGGATCCGGACTGGTCGCCGGACGGCAGCACGCTCCTTTTCGACGAGCGCAACAGCGGGCGGATCTACCAACTCAGAATGAACAGGTAGAAAAATGAAACGCTTCGATTCAGCGGCACAGGCAGCCGGCGCGGGCGTTCTGCTCCTCGCGACCGCCCTGTTTTCTATCGAACCCGCGGCGGGCCAGCAGGCAGCTTCCCGCGCGCTCCAGCTCAGGCAAAGCGTGCCTGCGGCGGAGCCGGTCACGAGCTGGTCGGTACGACCCACGCCATCCGGCGATATCGACTACATTGCCACCGGCAGGACGCACATCCTTCTGCGCGCAAATGGCCGTACCCGGCAGATCGCCCTGCCGGCGACCACAGTAATGACCGTTGCCTCGAATCAGGGCAACTATTTTGCCGTCGCCAGCCGAGCTGCATCGGAAGCTGCGTCTGGCGCCGAGCTGCTCATCGAAGTCTATGCGCGAACCGGCCGGAAGCTCGGCGAATTGCGCCGGCCTCTGCCATACGATGATGCGCTGCCGCAGATTCTGCTCTCGGAAACGGATGGCGCAGCGATCCTTGGACATGCGCCGGACGGGACGATTTCCTGGTTTGCGGCAGGTGGCGCGCCGCAAGCCCGGGTCAGGCTTTTCCCGGATGCGGACTATGACTTCGAACGCACCCTGCACATGACGCTGAGTGCGGACGGTTCGAGGCTCGCCGTCGTGGCCAGCCGGCGCGGGGTCACCTCTGCCGGCGGCGTAGGCGCGGCTTCGGCGGAGCCGCACCTTTTTTATTTCGATGGCTCAGGCCATGAGCTCTGGAGAAAGCCTCTTTCCGGCAACGCCGTCCTGACCGCAGCCGCAGCTCCAAACGGCACATGCATCCTCGCAGGCAGCTACACAACGGATGCCTCCGGCGCCGTCAGGGAATTCACGCAGATCTTCGATGACAAAGGCGAACTCGTCGCCACCGCCGGCATTTTGTTCAAACACGCCGCCTTCTCGATCGATTCGCGCCAGGTCGTTTTGGCGGAAAACAATCGCGTCGCGGCATTCTCTCTGCCTTCCGGGAAACTGTTGTGGGAACGAAACATCCCGCGGAGCGAAGGCCTGATCGCCGCGGTCGGACTTTTGGGA
>CAZTNL010000167.1:0-6659 GCA_964614885.1 uncultured Calditrichaceae bacterium
AAGACTGTGCGTTTTGTGCTCAGAATGACACTAAGTGGTTGTTTAGATGATAGATGCGCAAGTGAGAAATGTTAGTTAGAAAGGACCAGAGAATAGCTTCTCGGTCACTGGTTGCTGCCGATGTTTAGCTCTGTCTGTGTGAAACCAAAGGTCCGGCAACCCATCCTTTCCCGCCTCGTGAGCAAGCCGTTTCTACGGCCTGACTTGTCTCAAACTGATGCGTTACGCTCCCGATAGATACATTTTCGTAATTGACAGGGCACGCATTTTCGGCTAAAAATCGTCACGTCCGATGCGGAGCGCTCCTTTTGACCCTGGTGGGTCGTTTGCGCCTTTTTGCATTCCTGGCACACTACTTGTTACAAACAATGCTTTCTAGTACCAGGCTCAGATTCTGAAAGCGCTTGCAATTCATGTCTTCAAGTTCTAAATTTAGGGTTCATGTGTATCGTCGAACTCGCCCGCTGACGGCTGTTAGCCGCCTGATTGCGGGTCCCGGGAGCGCAACCCGGGAGTGCGGCGCATCGATGCCGGCGCGTGCCGGCAGGTTGGTTGAGACGTCCAGTAGATTTGCCATCGTTCTGTTTCTGCACCTTGCGCTGCTCTTTCCGTGCAAGAAAGTGACAGCACAGACCACGCTCGCGGGTGGGCGCGGAATGTTACGGGTGCAGTCGGCGAAAACCGTTCAGGCGGGTTCGTTCGTTACCAACTCGTTTTTCTCAACCTTTTTCCACAAGGGACCGCAGGGCAACGTTTACGACCACACATGGAATTTTGGGCTGACGTACGGGTTGACCGATCATCTGGAAGCCGCCGCAAGAATTCTGGCATACCAGGACGACCAGAGGCACCGCTATTCGCCGCCCGGTTATACCGAGCTGAGCCTCAAGTGGAACTGGCCGAGGTCCTGGAGACGCGTTCACACCGGCGTACAGGGGCGGCTGCGATTGCCGACCGCGCAAAACAACAATGTGCCCTTCGAGCCGTACTCGTCCGGCAATGTGGGGTGGGGCGCGAGTTTCCTCGCTTCGTATGATGTGCCCGGCCGGATTCCGCTGCAGCTCGGGTTCAATTTTGGCTATTTCGACCATGACATCGGGACATTCCTGAAAAAGGGCAGCACCGACCAGATTGTTTTTGGAGCCGGCTTCAAGGTGGCGGCCCGCGCGATTATTTTCTACACCGAATATACAGGAGAGATATTCCTGAATCAGCCCGGACTGGCTTTTCGCAACAACTCGATGCGCCTGACGCATGGAGTGAAATTCAGAGCGCCTTTCAATTTGTTGCTCGATATCGGCGGCGACGTCGGGCTGAGCCGGCTGCCAAACCGGCCATCCGGCCCCGTCCACGAGTACGCCGACTGGAAGCTGTTTGCCGGGCTGAGCTATCATTTTATCACCCCGCGGGTCTGGGGAATTCTCAAACCGCGACGCTCGTTTCGCCGGGGACGGCGCAACGAGGATTCGCTGCGGCAGCTGCGGGACAGCCGGCAAAACGTCGACGAGACGCTGGATGAAATGCTGCGCGATCTCGAAAAAGAACAATCTCAGGAAAAAGATGACCAGAAGAATTAGCTTGCAGAATTCACAAGCCCGCATGGCTTCAGTGTTTCGGGTTAGACGATGATGACTTTACCTTCAAAGGGGCGCGCGTTTTTGTGTGTGGTGCTCATGGCGCTCTGTCTCGGCGGCCTGACGGCCAATGAGTCTGTCTGGGCGCAAACGAACATCGTGCCGCTGAGTCCCAAGGAAGCGAAGAAAGCACGCGAAGCCGATGAGAAGGCCGCCAAAAGCCTGTTCGAATCGGCACAGGACAAGACGGACCAGCGCAACTACTGGCAGGCGGCTGTCGACCTTATCCTCGTGCTCGATTTTTATCCGGGCTATTCCCGGCTTGAAGATGTGGTTTTCCTGCTTGCCGACTGCCTGTACAAGCTGGAAATGTACGACGGCGCCGACCGCATGTATCGCTATCTCCTGCGCTCGGTCACCAAGACAAGGCTGGTGGCGGAGTCGATTCTCGGCCTGCAGAAGGTGGCCTACGAGCGCGGTGACTACCCGCAGAGCCTGAAGTTTTACAAAGCGTTGGAGTCGCACTATACCGAGCACAAGGGAATTTACGAGTCGCGCTACTACGCGCTGCAGACGTACTACAACACGGAAATTTACAATCTGGTCCATAATCTCGTGCCGCACATACGGAAGAAATCCGAGTTTTATCCGTTCGCGATCTACACTTCCGGACTGGCACATTTAAAAAAAAAAATGTGCGCGAGGCTGTGGCCGACTTGAAGAAGGTGACCGATGTATCGCCGGACAATCGCGAGGGCCGGGAGATTCGCTCTTCGGCGAGATTGACCCTGGCTTATGTTTATTTCGAGCTGGCTGACTATGATGCCGCGCTTGCGGAGCTGAACGCGATTCCGCCGGATTTTCATGACTATCCGGAAGTGCTGTTGACGCGAGGCTGGACGTCGGTTAAAATTCAGGATTATCGGGGAGCGCTCGCCGCCCTCAATGAGCTTTGTCAGAATTATCAGAGCTACTACAACATCGAAGAGGCGTATTTCTTGCGCGCGCAGTGCTATATGAAACTGGGCTACTACAATTTCGCCATCAACGAGTATGAGCGGGTGACGCATCCGTCGGACAGCTCCGGTTTTGCCATGACGAACGCCGCGGCGCAGCAGGCGTTGCACACGCAGGAAACCCGGATTGCATCGTTGCGCTCCGAGTTGCTCGCGCTTGAATCGAAGTTGGTGAAAAGCATCCCCTTGCGTGCGGACGAGCATGTCTTCGATGCCGACGCGGAACCGCGTTCGGTCGAGGTTGCGCGCAGCGAGATGATGCGCCAGATCGTCGAGGAGCGGCGCGAATTCAACCGGATTACAGAATCGATCGCTGAGATGAAAAAGCGTGTGGACAAACGTGAGATGCGCAGGAAATGGCAGGCCTATGCTGAATACGGCAAGGTTCGCGCCATGTACCTGCGGGAGACAGCGGCACATTGAACGGCAGCTCTAAGACAAATCGTTGTGTGCGCAAATTGCTCGCGGCTGTTTGCCTGGCCAGTCTGCTAGCCTTCGGCGCCTCTGCGGGCGCGCAGGAAGCTCCGGCGTCCTACCTGCAGAAGCTGAGAAATCTCACGGAATCCATCGAGAGTTCCGAGGCTCTGCTGGCCAAATATCCGGAAAACGATTTTTCACCCAAACTGATGTTTCAGCTGTCCGAGCTCTACCTCAAGCGCGCCACACTTGAGTTTCAGCAACAAATGCTGCTTTACGAGGAGGCGGAGGCGGCCGCGGGCAATGATGCGCTCGCCCAATTGCCCGACCCACCCCGTATTGATTTCGGCGATGCCATTCGCATTTCGCGGCGATTGCTCGACAAGTTTCCTTCCATCTATTTTCGCGATAAGGTGCTTTACCGTGTGGCTCTTTGCCTTAACGAAGAGGGCAAACCGGACGAGGCTGTGCACTACTTTGCTGAGCTTTCCGAGCAAACTGAGGACGAGCAGCTTCTGGAGGAATCCTATTTTCGCCAGGGAGAATATTATTTCGACAAGAAGGACTACGAGCGCGCCATCGAGTTCTACGGCCACCTGCTGGAAAGTTGGGACAGTTCGTTTTTCGACATGGCGCTGTACAAGCTCGGCTGGTCCTATTACAACGTCGACAATTACCGCAAGGCGATCAGCACGTTTATCTACATGATCGAGGATATCAACCTGCTCGACCAGGTGGATGACGCCGAGGCGCTGGGGCAATCGAAAGCGGATCTGCGGCGCGAGGCCATCGAATATAGTGCGATCTGCTTTTCCGAATTCGGCGGACCCGAGAAGGCGCGGACCTTCCTTCGGCCGAAGAAGGACAGCAACTATGCCGAGGATATTCTGGTGCACCTCGCCGAACTCTACCAGAAGCGGAGCTATTACGACAGCGCCATCGCCGCCCTGCGGGTGCTCATCGAGTTCTACCCTGACAAGGTGGAGGCCGGTTTTTATCAGAAACAGATCGTAGACAACTACGACCTCGCCGGGGAAAAGAAGCTTGCAGATGCAGAGCGGGAGAAACTCATCAGGGAGTACGGGCCTGGCTCCAGTTGGCTGCAGCTCATTCCGGAAGGACCACAACGGGATGAAATTGTGGCTGCCGCAGAGGCGTTTCTCTACCAGCTTGGCAGCGACGCTCAGCAACTGGCGCAGAGCACCCAGGATAGCCTTGACTACGCGTTCGCGATAGACCGGTACCATTCGTACCTGACAAAGTTCGCCACCGCCGACCGGGCGGCTACGGTGCAATTCTACCTCGGGGAGTGCTACTACGCTCTGAAGGACTACCGCAAGGCGGCCGAAGCTTACTACGATCTGCAGTTGAATTACCCTGATTCAGAGTTTCGCGAAACCGCCGCCTATAATCGCATTCTGGCCTACGATCATCTGCTGCAGCAAGACACGTCGACCGACAGCACCGACTTTTTCCTGTTCAACTTCCTCGGGGAAAATGAAAAGGGCGTGGATATTCTGAAAGCGCTCAATTCCAGCCAGGCGCAGCTGCTGCAGGCCAGCAACGACTTTGCTATCTTCTACGGCGACAGCCCGAAGGCGAACGAGGTCCTGATGAATTTTGGCCAGATGTTGTTCGACCTGGTGCAGCTCGACCTCGCGAAGCGGGTCTACCAACGCGTGCTGTCCCGGCCGGACGGCAACCGTTTTCTTGCTCAGGCAAACTACATGACGGCGCAGTCCGAGTTTCGCCAGGAGCATTTCGAAGTGGCGCAGGAGTGGTTTCAGAAGGTCAGGGAGCAGTTTCCGGATTCCACGCGCTTCGTCCGGCGCGCCAATCAGATGATTGCCTCTGCCCAGTTCCGGCGCGCTCAGGCGTATATGGCCGGTGGCGACAGCCTCAAATCGGCGGAGGAATTCGAACGTGTGGCCGCAAGTGCGCCCGATTCGGCCGTGGCCGAGCGCGCACTTTTCGAGGCAGCGCGCCAGTTCGAGACCCTTGGCGACAGGGCCAAGGCGATCGTCTTGTACGAGAGCATGTCCGCCAGATTCCCGAATTCGAAAATGCTCGACCAGTCGTTGTTCAAGGCGGGCCTCCTTTCCGAAGATTTGCAGTATTGGGAGCGTGCCGCCGCCGATTATCTGCAGGTCTTCCATCACGACCGCTTTTCAGAGTTTGCGGCGAAGAGTCTCTTTTCGGCGGCCAAGTGCTATGAAAACGCCGAACGGTTCGATCTCGCGAGCCAGACGTACCAGCAGTACATCGACGCCTACATTCAGGATCCGGACCGGTATCTGGAAGCGGCCTTCCGCAAAGGCGAAATCGCTCTGAACCAGGCGCGGCACAAGGCGGCGTTGAAAGAGTTCCGCTTTGTTCTGAAGGCGTACAAAAAATTCGTCGACCAGGGCATTTCGGTCGAACCGTACGTTCCGGCCAACAGCCAGTTTCTTATCGCCGAAGTCGCTTTCAAGACATTCGAGGGCATCGATCTGTCGCCGCCGCTCCGGCGCAAACTCAAGCGCAAGCGCTCTCTGTTTCAGAAAGTCATCCGGGCATACACGGCAGCGGCGAAGTACAAAGTGGCCGAGTGGACCACGGCGTCCTCTTTCAAAATCGGCATGACGTTCGAGTCGTTCGCCGACGCGCTGTACCAGTCGCCCCGGCCGAAGAAGCTGTCACCGGGCGACCTGCAGAAATACGACCGGAAACTGCGCGAACAGGTGCGGCCGTTTAAGCAGAAAGCGCTCGAAACCTATGCCGCCAGCATCAAGAGCGCCGAGAAAAATCACATCGACAACGAATGGGTGTCCTGGAGCCGCGAGCGCCTGAAGGTTCTCAGCGGCGAGCTCGGGTTGACGCAGTTGAGCGTGCAGAAGGACAAAGACTCATGAGAGAATCGCTGGCCGGCGTTTGTGTGTTTCTGGCTCTGACCCTGCTTCAACCGGGACCGGCCCGGACGGTGGCTGCAAAAGAGGATTCAAGCCGCAGCGAGAAGAAGCTCGATGTGGAAAAACGCAGGAAGGAAGTGAAGCTGTTCCTCGACAAGATCGAAATCCTGGGACGCATCGACAAGCCGCAGACGGTCTTTATCGTGCAGGGCAAAGATCCCACGGTCGACGATATCCGGATCGACCGCTCGTTCTTCAGGGAAATCTTCCGCAAGGTGGAGAAGGACGATATCGACAAGATCGTGCGAGTGCCGGTGCGGAGTCGTGACGGCAAAAAATGAATTGCAGCGCGCGCCATCTGTACGATTTCGGCTCGAAATCAACAACAAATAGAAGTAAGAATTTCTGTGAACTCTGCGTCTCGTTGGACATGAGTTAACCAGATAAGAACAATTATTTCGGAGGTCAAATTTTGGAATACGTCAATCTCGCTTTTAAAACCGGCGGGCCGTTCATGTACGTCATTCTGGCGGCGCTCATTTTCGGTCTCACCATCATCGTCGAGCGGCTCATCTTTATCGCTTTCAGGAATCGCATCGATGCGACGACCTTTGTCAACCGGGTTATCGAGCTGGTGCGCGGCGGGAAAGTAGCCAACGCCATCGAACTGTGCAGCATGTCCAACGCGGCGTTGCCGGCGATAACCCGCGCCGGACTGAAAGAGTTCGGCAAGAGCCCGAAAGAAGTGCAGAGCGCCTTCGAGC
>CAZTNL010000168.1:0-2848 GCA_964614885.1 uncultured Calditrichaceae bacterium
GCCGCAACAACCGGCGCAGATACGAGATTAACGAAAGCGAGAACACGAACAAACCATGTCCCCGCAGGAAAACAACGCACCCGCCCGCATATTGATCCTGGACGATGAAGAAATGGTGCTCATGAGTTTGAGATCGTTTCTCGAGCTGGAAACTGACTATGACATTGTCACTTTTACCAGTGGAGCGGCGGCGCTCAAGTACATCCGCGAAAACAGCGTGGACCTCATCATCTCAGACTATTTGATGCCCGAAATGGACGGCATCACCTTCCTGGCAAAGGTCAAGGAAATCGACCCGCACATCACGCGGATTATCCTCACCGGCTATGCCGACAAAGAGAATGCGATCAAGGCCATCAACGATGTCGGCCTGTTTCAGTACATCGAAAAGCCGTGGGACAATGAGGATCTGAAAATCGTTGTACGCAATGGACTTGAGAAGAAACTGCTGATGAAGGAGTTGGACCAGAAGATAAGCGAAATACAAAAGGCGTATGGCGATTTGCGTGGTCTGCACCGCGAGATACTCAAGGCGTTTGCCTGAGAATTCAGCCCTCTGAGCCTTCAGTACCAGGCCCAACCGCCCGAACCACAACGATCGTCTGGTCATCCAGCGGCAGCCCATCCTGCGAGAACGCCTCGACTTCCTGCAAAATCCCGTGGCGGATCTCCTCTGCCGTGGCCGTCGCACTCGATTTCAGCAGTTCCGCCAACCTGGCCTCTCCGAATTCACTCCCCTCCGCCGTTTGCGCCTCCGTGATACCATCCGTAACGAACAGGAAAACATCGCCCGGGCTGTAGTCGATAGTAACTTCCTTCATTTCAGTAGCGAACACGTCCGCAGAATCGAGCCCCATGCCCAGCCCCGGCGGTGTCACGAGTTCCACGTTGCGCGAAGAGCTTGCATAATAGAACAACGGCAAATGCCCGGCGCGCGCCAGTACGAGTTTCCTGGCCGCGGTGTCGATGTACGCCCCGAGCGCCGTGATAAAGGCGTTCTTCTCCATATCGCTGCAGAGAAGCTTGTTGGTCCGGATAAAAAGGTCACGCGGAGCGAGATTGAATGCGTGCAGAGACCGAACGATGCCCTGCATTTTCGACATGTAAAGCGCCGCCGATGTGCCCTTGCCGCTCACGTCGCCAACGATGACGGTCAGGCCGTCGCTGGCACCGTTCAGATAGTCAAAATAATCACCGCCTACCTCCATCGCCGGAATGGAATCTCCGGAAATATCGAGGCCGTCGACGACCGGCGTTTCCTGCGGCAGGGATGCCATCTGGATGCGGCGGGCAATGGTGAGTTCATGCTTCATGCGCTCCTGCTCGCGCAACTCTTCATGCAGAAGCGCATTTTCGATGGCGATGGAAGCCTGGCGCGCCACGGCACTCAGAAACGTCAGGTCGAGGTGGTGCAGGGGCGCCTCCGAGCGTTTTTCGCCGATGATGAGCGCTCCGACCAGACGACTCTTAAAGCGGATTGGAATGATATGGCTAAAGCCCTTCTCGCGGAAAACCTGCTGAAAGTCGGGCGGCAGGGTATCGATGCTGAACCTCGACTGCTCTCGGAGGCTGCCCATTTCAGCGACCAGACCGGGACCAATACTCATGCAAAGCTGGTCCCACTCCTGGCCATCGAAGCCGGAAACTTCCTGGCAGCCGCACACTTTCTGGTTCCGGAGAAACAAAACACCAACCCGTTTCAGGCGCATCACCTCCGATAGCCGTTCGACGATGCTGCGCGCCAGTTCTTCCATTCCGACGCGCGTCGCCATGATTTCGGCCACCTCGCCGGTCGCCCGACCCAAATCGAATTTTTCACGGTCGAAAAGCCGTTCCAGCAATCGCCGCCCCAGCCGGCCGATATACCAGAGCAGCAGGGTTGCGGCCATGGCGATGGTGATGATAAGGAGGCGCTCGACAAAGGCGTGGGTGCCCGGATCCGGAGGGGTGTCCAGGATGACCAGCTGGCTGCCCTGCACGTCGATGTTCGGAATGTTAAGCGTCAGTTTAGGCACGGTGACCATGAGCCAAATAACCGCCACTCCCAGCAACACTCCCCACAACGAGACGAACATCGTATATTGCAAATTTCGGCCAATGCGCAAGTCCAGCTCAAGCAGGTGATAGCGGCCGATGGTGTAGAGCAATGCCAGCGGCAGCGGCACGACCAACAGGGCGACGTAGCCGATATTCTGAACCGCACCCAGGGCCACACAGTAGGCCGATGCAAGCACAGCGGCAGTCATGAAGCCTATGCTGGTGAACGACAGAACCCGTCTGACCTTCCTGTATTCCGGCGTTCGCTGCTTCCGCCGTAGCCAATGCAGCACGGCAAAGAACAGGACAATCGCGATATTGGAAGCAAAGTAGATGATCCTGCCGGCGGGAGACGTCAGTTGGCCCGTTAGCAGGCCGTAGCTGCTGGTGACACAGGCGATTAACGCCAGCACGTAGGGGGAGAGCACCATCCATCGCTTTTCCAGCACGGCGTCCCAGCGAAAGGGGAAATATCCTTTGCTATGCCCGAGGGTGGCCAGCCCCACCGGAACGGCCCAGATGCCTAAAAGCGCTTTTAGCTGGGCAAACCAATCGAAGGATGGGGCACGCTGAAGCGAATTCATCATGATGACACTGAAGGCCAGCGTGGAGATTGCAAGCAGCCTCGCCGCGGCCAATCCCGGCCGGCGTATGCCGATAAAAATCGCTGTTCCGAAAAAAATCAGCCCGGAAAGAAACACCGTGAGCGTCGGCAGAGGCACTCCGAAGCTTGCAAGCGTAACCCTGAGCACCTGACGGTTGCCGTTGCGAATGATATCGTAGAGGACGGTTTCACCGCTGCCCGCGGCGC
>CAZTNL010000168.1:2948-6622 GCA_964614885.1 uncultured Calditrichaceae bacterium
CGGTTGCCGTTGCGAATGATATCGTAGAGGACGGTTTCACCGCTGCCCGCGGCGCGCAGAACCGCATCCGCCTGGAAATAGTTATCAAAGGTTTGGCCGTTGATTCGGTAGATCAGGTCGCCAACGCGCATCCCGGCCAGATCCGACGCCCCGCCCGGCATCACTTCGTAGACGAATGCCGCCGGCGGGATCATGGTGACAAAGCTATCGGCCAGTGCCGCGCGGGACACTTCCAGGCTGTAGTATTTGTCGTCCTCGGGTCGGAAAACCCTGAGCCTCACCAGAGATGACGCTGGCTTCAGTTCCAAAAGCCCGGGAATCTGCGAGGGCTCCCGCACTTCCTTGCCGTCGATATAGAGAAGCAGGTCGCCCCGGCAGACAGAATCCTGACCGGCACGTTTCTGCAGCCAGCCGGCTTCCCTCTTATGCGCCGCATTGACCAGTGCGCGGTTGAGCATGAGGCGCCCCGGCGGCGCCTTGAAAAAATTCTCATCCGTAGTCGACTTGGCGCTGCGGAAAAGGCTGAAGCAGGAAATAAATAGCACGAGGCCGGCGACGATGCCGAAAAGCAGTCGAAACATCCGGTCTGTGCGTGTCAATTCATGTTCGTACATGCGCCTTTGCCCGCGTGCTGAGTGGTAAGCAAAACTCAAGGTACGCCATCCGCACCGCTAATGCAACTTGATTTTGAATCGCAAATACCATATAGTGAGTAGACGTAAAGTCGGGCAAAAGTATGCAAAATATATGACAAAACTCCGTGTCATCGTTTCGCTTGAGTCTGTCAGGGCTGGAACCGGTTGCTGGAAAACGCTCGAATCAGACGGGCTCCGGGTGGAGCGTACCGGGAATCTGGATGCGGCGCTCGATGCGCTGCGCCATCGAGACGCCGGTCTGTTCTTCTGCGATGCCGACCTCCCTGGTCTGGACTGCCTGGAGGTGCTCAGTAAGGTCGCGGCCGTCCGGGCCGGTGTGCCCGTGATCTTTTTTACCAAAAAGATGCCGGTTGAGATCGTTGCCGCCGTGACTCGCGAGGGCGCCTTCGATGTCCTGGCAAAACCGCTCACTTCTGAAAAAGTGAGACGCGTGCTCAAAGACAACCGGTCCGAAAGCAAGGCCGGCGACACCAATGACCGCGTGCTCGCCCTCGAGGCAAAAGTCCGCGAACGCACCGAAAAGCTGGAGTATGCGACGCGGCAGCTGACCGCACTGAATGTCACGTCGAACCGCTTTACGCAGATTTTCAACGAGGCCGAGCTTTACGATGAGATCCCGGAGCTCCTGACGCACACGCTCGATTTCGACCGGGCCTCCTTTCTGCTTGTCGAGGACGGCAATCTCAAACTGCGCTCTTTCTGCATGGAAAAAGACCCGCCGTCCGTAGCCGAGCGTTTTCTGGACCGGGTCAAAAAGAACAACTTCCCGACGCCGCCACACTTTTGGGAAAGTTACGAGCAGAACAAAACCATCTTCATCCCGGACCTCAACGCCGACCCGCGCTGGCCGCGGGAAGCGGGTCACACCATCCGGACCAAGGCCGTCGTGATCGCTCCTATCCGCTCCAACGGCAAACCGATCGGGATCATCGTCGGCAACATGCAACACCACGAACGCGACATGGATGTGCACGATGTCGAGCGCTTCGAGATGTTTTCCAACATGGTCGGGCTGGCGATCGATAACATTCACGCCTACCAGTCGCTCGAACGAAAGGTTGTAGAACGCACACAGTCGCTCAATCAGGCAAACAAAGAGCTCCGTTCCAAAACCAAGGAGCTGGAGCAAAAGACCTATTCACTCGGCAAGGCCAATGTCGAGCTGCTGAAAGCGCAGGAGGAGCTGGAAGACAGAAACCGTGAAATGCGGCACCTGTTTCAAGCCGTAAAGGAGAGCAATATTCGGCTGCAGTCAATCCTGGACGCGTCGCAAAATGCCATCGTCCTCGTCGACCGCCAGCAAAGAATTACATCCAGCAACCGCAAGGTGCGCGACTTCTTTTGCCAGGACGTAAACGACGTGATGGGCACGTCCTTCGGAAGCTTTCTGAAAAATATCGGTTCTTGTTTCATGCACCCGAAGAAGTTTTCCGACTATATCAAAGCACTGGAAGAAAACCCGACCGACCCGGGCTCATACGGCGGCCCGGATGGTTCCGAAGAGCAGACCTTCGAGCTCAAAACCGGACAGGCGCGCTTCGTTTCTATTTTTTCGGTGCCGGTGCATGACCAGGCCGGCGAAGAGCTTGGCCGAGTCTGGATGTTCGTCGACATCACCACCGTCAAACAGGCCGACGAGCAGTTGCGGGCGATCGTCGAGGCCTCGCCGATGCCGTTTATCGTCAGCCGGAAGTCGGACGGAACCATTCTTTACGCGAACGACCCGATGGCGAAAATGGTCGCCACCAGCCGGCAGAAGCTCATCGGCTCGCGCACGCCCGACTTCTACTTCGACCCGGAGGAAAGATCGCGGGTGCTCGCGCTTCTGGAAAAGGACGGCTCCCTGCGCGATTACGAGGTCAAGATTCGCAAAGTGGACGGCAGCCCCGCTTGGATGATCTTCTCCCTGGTGGAAAGCGAAATCGGCGGCGAGCCCGTGCTGATCGGCGCTTTCTACGATATCAGCGCCCGCAAGAAGGCGGAAGAAGCAGTTCGGGAAAGCGAAGAAAAGCTGCGGCAGATCACCGATAATATCCGGGAGGCATTCTGGATGGTCGACCTCGAGTCCGGAGAGATGATCTATGTCAGTCCCTCATTCGAGGATATTTTCGGCACGCCCGCAGAGAGCCTGAAGGCGACGCCGGACCAGTGGCTCGACTCCGTGCACCCGGAAGACAGGCACCTGCTCGCATCGGACATCGAATCCTCGCATGTGCACGGCGATGAACGCGAGTTCCGTATCGTGCGGCCCGACCAGACCATACGCTGGATCCGCTCGCGCGCATTTCCGATCCGCAACACCGCGGGGCGCGTCTATCGCTACTGCGGCCTTTCCGAAGATATTACCGAACGCAAGCGGGCGGAGGAAACGCTGCAGCAGAGCCTCGTCGATCTCGAAAACGCCAACCGCGAGTTGCGTGAGACACAAACCCAACTGGTGCAATCGGAGAAAATGGCCGCGCTCGGTATGCTGGTCGCCGGCATCGCGCACGAAATCAACACGCCGGTCGGCGCCATTTACAGCATGCACGATACGCTGAAACGGGCCGTCGTCAAGTTAACTACGGGTCTGGAAGGCAAATATGAGGAAGTAAATTCCGACCGGGCGATCGCCGGCGCGCTGAAAGTTATTCAGGACGCCAGCCGGGTCATCGACAACGGCTGCGAGCGCGTCACCACCATCGTCCGGCGGCTGCGCAGTTTTGCCCGGCTCGATGAAGCGGAACTGAAGACGGTCGATATTCACGAAGGCATCGAAGACACGCTGACCCTTATCCACCACGAACTCAAACACCACATCGCCGTCCGCAGAAACTATGGCAAAGTACCGCCCATCGACTGCCTGCCCGGCCGCCTGAACCAGGTTTATCTGAATCTCCTGATCAACGCCAAACAGGCGATGCCGGAGAAAGGAGAGCTGACGATCACGACCTCTGTGCAACGCGGAAAGGTGGTGATCGAATTTTCCGATACCGGCAACGGCATTCCGGAAGAATTGCGAAAACGGATTTTCGAGCC
>CAZTNL010000169.1:0-6566 GCA_964614885.1 uncultured Calditrichaceae bacterium
TAATCAAAATCCAGATTGCTCAATTCAGCATCTCCTCAACTATCGTTTTTAGTCTTTGTGAAAAAACCGCTAGTGTACAATTTTTCAGGAAGCTGGCATGCCCGTTTTTCGCGATACGCTGTCGCAATTCCGGGTCGTCCCGCAGACGGCGAACTGCCGCCGCGATCGCTTCCGGGTTGGCCCGCTCCACCAGCAAGGCGCTCTCACCGTCCTGAAGCAGCTCCTGCACGGGCGCATTGCGGGCCGTTACCAGCGGCCGCGCCACAGCAATCGACTCGACGACCTTGTTGGTCAGCACCCGCTCGGTGCGAGGATTCTCTCCGAAGATTCCGAAGCAGCAGTCAGCGCGCGCCATATAGTCGGCCAGTTCGGCGTACGGAACCCGGTCGATGAAGGTACAATTCTGCAAACCCAACTCGCGGGCAAGCCGCATGTCCCTTGCGTAAGTGATGCCCGTTCCGATGATCTGGAAGCGGATATTCTCATCCCGCAGCAAATCAGCGGCGTGCAGGATGTACTTCACGCCGTGAAAAGGGGCGTACTCTCCGTGAAAATGGCAAACAAAGGCCCCATTCTCTTTCTCGGCGTCCTTCGGCCGCATCACCGCGTCATCGGCCGCCAGGAAAATGTGCGAGAACTTGTTCTCTTCCACGCCGAATTTTTTGGCGTAATCGCGGATGTGGTCGACCGTCTCCAGCAGAATCCGGTCCGCCCAGAGCATGGACAGAGCGTCCGACCACCAGTAAAAACGCGCTCGCCAACTCGTGGCCCCGCCCTTGCCACGGTCGTGAACCATTGTGTCAAATGTCGAAATGTAAACGTCGTAGAGAATGGGTTTCCGCGTCAGCAAGCGTACGAACGGGAAAAGCAGTTGCCCATAAAAACCGACCACGACAAGGTCGCAGCCGCGCTTCCTGCGCAGAAACTCCCAGATCAGGCGCGGGTAATATTTGAATGATTTCCCGGGCGGCAGGCAAGTCACCACATCGAAACCGGCTTGTCTGAGTCCAGTCAGAATCATTCGGGTGCGTGAGTAGCTTTCCTCACGCCCGGCGATATAACAAATCCTAACCGTCATCGGCATCCACCTTCCTTCCACCCAATCCGTTTCCGCCCAAGTGGTGCACTTCCAGCTTCTTGACGCGATACTGCGTGTCCTGGATCAACTGGCGGTTGCCGCGGATCAGATCGGCAAGGAAGCCGATCATGATGACCTGGAAGCCGATGAGCATGAGCACGGCAGACAGAATCAACGATTGGATGTGACCAGCGCCGCCGCTGGTCAGATAGTAGTAGACGAACCGCATGGAGACCAGGAAGCCAACGCCAAAGATGGTCCCTCCCAACAGCGAAAACGTCTTCAGCGGCTCGTACATCGTGTAAATTCGGAAAATTGTGGCAGCCGATCGTTTCAGGTATTTGGGAATGCTGGTGAATAGTCGCGACTCGCGCAGCTTTTCATTGGTGCTGACTGGCACATGCGTGATGGCGATGTTGCTTTTTCCGGCCTGAATGATGGTTTCGATCGTGTATGTGAAACCGGACACGACGTTCAGTCGCAGAGCCGCATCGCGGCTGAAGGCGCGGAAGCCGCTCGTTGTGTCGGGAATCTCCGTTGCCGAGACCTGGCGTACGACCCAGCTACCGAGCTCCTGCAGACGCTTCTTCATGAAGGAAAAGTGGGCGATGCTGTCGATCTGCCGGTCACCGACAACGATATCCGCCCTGCCCTCCAGGATCGGACGTACCAGGTCGGTGATACAGGAAGCATCGTATTGGTTGTCGCCATCGGTGTTGACAATGATATCGGCGCCAAGCTTTACACACGCATCCAGGCCGGTCATGAAGGCTTCGGCCAGCCCCTTGTTGTTCGTGTGCCTGATCACGTGGTGCACGCCGATCCGGCGGGCAACCTCCACGGTATCGTCGCTGCTGCCGTCGTCGATGATCAGCGTCTCGATCGTATCGATGCCGTCGATCGTCTTCGGCAGGGCCGCAACCGTGCGCGGCAGCGTTTCCTCTTCGTTGAGGCAGGGTATTTGAATAATCAGCTTCAATTCGGCAAACTTCCTGTTTTCCCGGATGAGGGTCTAATCGAGAATCTCCTCGATCGTGTACTCTTTTATTTCTTTTGCGTGGGTAAAAATGATCATCTCGCCGATCAGGCCAATCGAAATCATTTGAATACCGATAACGAGGAGCATGGCGCCCAAAAGCAACAGCGGCCGGCCCGCTATCGGGCCGAACTGCAGGAGCCGGTAGAGGAACAGGTAGAGGCTCATCGCAGCGCCGGCCAGAGAAAACACCAGCCCGAAGAAACCGAGAAAGTGCAAAGGCTTCTTCGAATAGTTCGTCAAAAAGAAAACCGAGACGATATCCAGCATGCGCTGAATATACTCGGTGAAATACCTCGACTGGCGAAAATGGCCGGGCAGTTGCTCTATTTTCTCAGCGGTCACTTTGTACCCCTTGCGTTCGGCAAGGATCGGGAGAAAAATATTGAGATTGCCGTAGAGCGGGATGTCCTGCAAGACGCACTTGCGCGAGACAAAGACACCGCTGTTGTTATCCTGCAGCCGGGTCTTCGAAATCCAGCGAATGATGGCGTTGAACGCGCGGGAGATAAACTGATTCAACTCAGAATCCCGGCGGGGATAGCGCCACCCCATGACGAGATCGTGCCCCTCATCGAGTTTTGCCAGAAGCAACGGGACCTGGGCGGCGTTGATGCGAACGCGTGTGGCAAAGAAGACCACTTTTTCGCCGCGGACCTGCTTAAGAGCCGCATCGAAGGCAGCCGCTTCGCCGAAGCTGGTCCGCATTCGAATGAGCCTGACGCGCTTGTCTTTCTCAGCGATGCCTTTGAGCTGGCCCCAGGAGCCGTCCGTGCTGCCATCGTCGACGAAGACGACTTCGTAGTTGCGTTTGCTTTTGCCGAGTCCGGAAAGCGTCGCATCATAGATGCTTTGCAGGTCACCGTGGCTGTTTTGCACGGCCACGATGACCGAAGTCAGAATGCGCGTTCTCGGACGCGGACGTTTTGCGACGCCGTCCACGGCGTTCTTCTTGCTGGTGATCGTATCAGCTGGCATTATACATCCTTCTTTCGATTACCGCGAAAAATATTCCATCAACTGGCCTTCCTGCTTCTCTCCGGTGCGCACGACCATGGTCGCGATCAGGCCGTAAAAGAGGAGCAGGCACCCGGAAGTGAGCAGCAAAAAAGCCAGTGCGACCAGTACGTTAATACCGGCAAAATCGTAGGCGCTGGTCAACACCAGGTAGCCGCTAAGCAACAGCGCGCCGGCGCCAACCAGGTTGAAGAAAAAGCTGAACATTCCGAAAAAATGAACCGGTTTTCGGAGGTACTTGATAAAAAGATTCAGCGTTGTCAAGTCCATGATCACGCGAAACGTGCGCGTGAGATTGTATTTCGATTCGCCGAACTGACGCGGATGGTGGTCGACAACCATCTCGGCGATGCGCGCGCCCTCGATGCGGGCCAGCGCCGGAATAAACCGGTGCATTTCGCCGTACAGGCGAATCTTGTGAATCATCTCCGCGCGGTACACCTTCAGCGAACAGCCCGTATCGTGCAGTTTGACGCCGGTAAAAAACCGAATAATGCGATTGGCCAGCTTCGACGGCACTTTGCGGATAAGCATCTTATCCTTACGGTTCTTTCGCCATCCCGCGACAATATCGTTCCCCTCCCGCAATTTTGCTACCATCGCCGGAATGTCTTTCGGATCGTTTTGCAAGTCGCCGTCCATCGAAATCACTACCCGGCCCCGCGTGCGTTCGAACCCGGCGGCCATGGCTGCCGATTGTCCGAAATTGCGCCGGAACTTCACGACTTTCAGATTCCTGTCCGCCGCATGCAGCGCTTTCAGGATGTCATAGGTCCGGTCCGTGCTGCCGTCGTCGACCATAATAATTTCGTAAGGCTGCCCCATGCTCCGCAGAACCTCGGAGATACGATTGTAGAGGATCCCGACGTTGCCCTCCTCGTTCATGACCGGGACCACGACCGAGTACTCCATAGTCACTGACTTCTTCATGTTCCTGAAACAGTTACCTCCGGTTTCGCTTGCGCCCGGCCCAGTACGACCCGCCAGCGTCTGGCCAACTTCACCATTCCCACAACCGGCAACAAAAGGGCGAGCTCCCACAGGGTGGCCAACAGATTGTGCATGACAAATATTGTCTGGAAAAAACTTCCGCTGTCATTCGACTTCTGCACGGACATGAAAAGCCCGATGGGAGCCATGAAGTGGCTGCTGGTCAACGGCCAAAACATGGGAACGCCCAGCGGGTTCGTCCGGTCGACGCCAAAATAATCGAGCACAACATGAGAAAAGTAGACGGCAAAAAACAGGAGAAAGCAGGAAAAAAACTTTTTATTCCTGCGCCGGTAAAAGAATGCAGCCAGCAAAGCTCCCACGACGATCGCCGCGCCGAGACTGTGACTCAAATAGTGTCGGTGAAATCGATTGGGCTCGCCCATGAGAAATCCCGGCAAGAAATCGAGATCGGGCAAGTTCGCTACCACGACGACCAGAAGCAGCGCTCGCCAGGTAGTCTTGCGCTCTTCGCCCGTGACGGCGTCGTAGGTGGCGTAGCCTAGGAGCGAATGTCCGACAGGCAGTGGCATGTATGAACCATCCTTGTTCTTTCAGGCATCCAAGTTATTTTGCAACCAAAGCTCGAGCACGAGCATGGCGTACAGCCGGTGCGAATAGTCTTTTTTCTTAGAAAGGTGTAAGTCCAGCATCTGCTTCACGGCCTCAGGCCTGAAAAAACTGCGCTTCTTCATGGCTTCTTCCGAGAGCACCTCATGGACCAGGTCTCTGAACTTCGAGGTGCTGCGCATCCAGTTTTTCATCGGGACGTTGTGGCCCATCTTGTCTTTGCGAAATACGATCTCGTCCGGCAGCACGCCTTCGAGCGCTTTCTTCTGAATGTACTTCACCTGCGAGCCGCGAATTTTCATCGCTGCCGGTATGGTGGCGGAAAACTCGATGAGCCGGTAGTCGTGCAGCGGGAACCTGGCCTCGACTCCCCAGGCGCGCGTCAGGCGCAACCGGTCGACGTGGAAATGCACGAGCGTCTGGTAGTCGCCGTAGAGACTGCGGCTGAGCAAATCCGGCCCATCGGCATCTTCGTACAACCCGGTAATATCGCCATAGGTGTTTCTGTCGCCGAACTGCTCGACGAAATCGTCGCTGCAGACCTCCGCCAGCTCATCATCGCTGTAGTAGATGCGCCAGCGGTTGCTGAGCAGGCTCTGCGGGAAATTGTAGCTGTAGGAAAACCGCCGCGCTTTGACGCGCAGGCTCTTCTTTTCTTCCGAATCGGGGAGCATTCCCGCAACCGTGGTAATACCATGGCGAATGGGCCCGGGAATCTTGTCGAAGCGCGCAGCCATCTGATCGGCCACGTAAACCGGGTGACCGGCGTAAAGCTCGTCGCCGCCATCGCCGGTCAGAATATATTTGACCTTCTCCTTTGCCGCGCGGCCGAGAATGTATGAGCCGAGCTCGATGCCGATGTCGCAGAGCGGTTCCTGCATCCAGCGAGTCATCTCGGCCAGATGATCCAGCTCCTTGGCTTCGTATTCGAGCTCGTTGTGCTGCGTCTGGTAGTGCCGCGCCATCACGCGGGCAAAGTGCGACTCGTCGACGTACTTATCGTCGCAGCGAAAGGAAAAAGTGTGCACGGGACGGGCCGTGATGCCGCTGAGCAACCCAACCACGGAGCTGGAGTCCATCCCCCCGCTCAGGAAAGCGCCCGGATCTGAATCTTCCTCATTGACGCGCACCCGAATGGCGTCACGGGTCAGCGCCAGCAACTCCTGAACGGTATCGTCGACCTTACGGCCGTTTTGATTCTTGTATGAAAGTTGCCAGTAACGCTTGCTCTGCAACGCTTCATTCTCAAAAACCAGACAGTGCCCGGTCTGAATCTTCCGGATGTTCGTTATGAAAGTGTCCAGTCCGGGATTGTAATTGAACAGCAGATAGTTGCGGATGCTGCGATAGTTTACCGTTTTCTGGACGGCAGGATGCCTGGCCAGCGTCCGGAACGAGGAGCTGAAGATTAGCGTCTTATCGTCCCAATAGTAGAAGAGCGGCTCGAAGCCGACATGGTCAACTGCGAGTACAAATCGCCGCCGCCGGGCGTCCCAGACACCGGCAGAAAACTGTCCGTTCAACTCCGCGAACCCGTCGATGCCCTTGCTCTGGTACGCAGAAAGGATGATGCCGGCGACATTGTTTTTCTCTTCGGTCACGTCCGTCGTGCCGACCTTGTAGATATTGCCGGAGGCCGCCACTGTGACATCCTTGTCCTGGCTGAAAGCGAGGCCGACGCCGTCATCGACCGTCGGCACACCGGTCTCGGCCGTTCCGAGCGCAACGTTCTGGCGGAAAAATGTGCTGGTTGGCCGCTGCGCCAACTCCGCAGGCACGAGCTGAAAAAGGGCCTCTTTTTCAACCGGGTTTTCCCTGTCCTTGTTCACGATGCCGTAGATCATTCAATACTCCATCTTCTCAAAATGTTCTTGC